>DATKHZ010000361.1:0-6088 GCA_035509995.1 Acidimicrobiales bacterium
AGGCTTTCTTCGCTGTACCCCCGCGCCCAGTTGTGCCCGCTCTGCCCGATCCTGAACGAGAGAGCAGTCACGAAGTTATCGGCCGACTGCACGAGACGCTGGAGAAGGCGAACGCCGGTGACGCCGCAAGCGAGCAGTACATGAAGGGCATGGCTCTGTGGACGAGCGGCCGAACCGAGGAGGCGCTAGTCGCTCTGGCGGAGGCAGCAAAGATGGGATCCGTGCAGGCGATGAAGGATGCTGGTGACCTCACCAGCGAGATGGGTCTACACGACGAGTCGCGCTTTTGGTTCGAGAGCGGCGCCAACGCCGGGAACCCTGACGCCATGTGGAACATGGCGGTTCTCTCCCTCAACGCCGGGGACCTTGGCACCGCTGCGCAGTGGTACCAGAGGTCCGCCGAGGCTGGTCTGGTGGAAGGGTACGCGGCCCTGACACAGATGGCTCGTGACCGCCGCGACGCGGCTGCTGAGAGACACTGGGCCAAGTTGGGCGCTGAGGCGGGACAGACGTTCTGCATGTCCCGCCATGGGCTGCTGTTGGTGATGGATGCCGATGGCGACGTTCCGATGCTCCGCCGTGCCCGCGACTTTCTCGAACAGGCGGCGGACCGCGGAGACGGGGATGCCATGGGGATGGCGGTTTCGGCAAACATCCAGCTCGGCGACGAGGCCCGCGGAAAGCGCTACATCCAGATGGTCCTCGACACCGGCAACCAGGAGAAGATCGACCTTCTGAGGCGACATGGGTTCTTGTAGGCGGTCGTTCGGCAGAAGTCGTTCACCAACGTCGAGCGAAGTCCAGTCCTGTAGCGCATACGGGCGCCGGTTTGACCTCCGCGCGCGACGGAACTAGTCGCCCACCTTCGGGTCGTTGCCTGACCTGGCGATCGTAACTGCGCGTGCGATCACATCATCCAAGATGATGTTCAGTCCACTCTCTGTGGTCCTCCGGATGCGGTCCCCGCCTGCCTTTTCAGCACAGGGACTACTCCGACAGGGTTGAGCACGCTGGGCCACAGCCGAGAAGGCGACTCCCAGGCAGAGCATCGATGGCACACATGGCCGGTCGGCCCGTCGGCGAAGTGCCAGGCTAAGGCGGATCCTCGCCCAGAAGGGCTGGCTGCCTACCGTTCGGGCAAGCTACAGTCAGGCAACGACCCGTCTCGTCGGAGGACCCATGCCACTCTTCGGCCCCAAGTACGCACCTGGAACGGAGGGACCGTCGATGGCGGCCTCCCGGGGTGTTACTGGACTTCCAGTACAACCTCCCGAGGTACCCGGCTCCATGGCAAGACGAAGTCGGATGTTTGGCGAAGCCATCAGGCTGGCGGTGTCAGGCAAAGACGTCGTCGCGAGCCTCAACACGCTTCTTGCCAAGGAAGCCAGCTTCGTTAAGTGGGTCTCGCTCCGCGGCGGCCTGGCTTTTGTCTCCATTGCTCTTGAGGACCCCGACCTCTCGCTGGCCCAGCTGACACGCTTTGCGAAGCGTCCCCCGCCAAAAGACACAGAAAACCTGTTAGCACGGTACCCCAAGATCGAGTCGGCGAGCTTTTCAGATGTCCTAGGCGACCCAACGCTCTTCCGCAACCATGACTGGCACATCGACTTCACCGCCTGGTGCGCTGCAGCCTTTGCTGGCGGCAATCTCCATCGGACTGTCCTTCAGGCCGACATCCCGCCTGCGCAAGCGTTGACTGATCCTGGTTGGTATGCGGAGCCAGTCTTTTCCAAGTGTGAACGGTACTGGGACGGACGGGACTGGTCGGCTCGTTGTCGTGCATTACGAGACAAACAATGGGTTTCCCTTGTCTCTCCATTCTAATAAGGGAGCTTCCCAATGACGGAAGACCGTTATTGCCCTAAGTGCCGTAAGAAGGTCCACATGACCCGGTGCGAGGTCTGCAAGGGGAAGGGCAAGACGGCCACGACGCAGAGCCGGGACAGCTGCAATATGCACGGTTGGCTATGCCCCACCCACGGCAAGAACTACTAGACGCCTTCAGCACCGTGCCCGGACGTCGTTGCGATTGATTCAACATGGAACCCGCTGAAGCACCCGCTGAACTGGTCTCACAGCCTGTACAACTGGCCGCCCTCTTGGCGCATGTCCGGGACGCGTACCAGAAACACCTCGTAGCCACGGCGAGCAGCCGAGCCTCCCTCGACCGGCGATTGCAGCAGTCACGCCTCCAGGCTGAGACCGACAGCAAACGGTTCGCTCCCGACCCGTCTCTTCTCGACCGCTACTCACGGGCATGGAACGAATTCGGTGAGGCGGGCGGACCAACCGAACTTACCGTCGTCACCCCAACAAGCCTCGCCCAGGCCGAGGCCACCTGGTCGCGATGTACCGAGAGGTGTGAGAGGGTGCTCACCGATTACCGACGAGCTCGTCAAGAGTACGACGAAGGGCGACGTCGTCTCTTCGGCAAACCGAAGAACGAGCCGAGGATCCGAGATCAGTTCAGGTTCGACTTGTGGACCATGAAGGCCGTGCTCGACGCGCTCCCGCTACTGCGCGAAGAGCACTGTGCAGCGGTCACTGCGGCGGTGACGCAGGACCTAACTGCGACGTTCCACGCTGAGGTATCACAACGGGATGCTCAATTCAATCAGCTTTTGGAGACGTCACGTCCCGACATCTCCTTGGCCATCCAGCTGTTCGGGGTGCTCGGGCAGTCTTGGCCCAAGGTCCACGGCGACGGGCCGACACCGTTAGCGAGCCGAGAGCACGCTCTCGTGCGCCTAGGGCGCTTCGTATCAGTGGCCCCGCAAGCCGTTCCGGTCGAAGTCCCGTGCGTTATCGAGTTCCCGAGCCAGCGTGGCTTGGCGGTTGAGGCGCCAGCGTCTCGTCGGGACGAGGCCTTGTCGCTGGCGAGGTCTGTCGTGCTGAGGTCCTTGATGTCGATGCCCCCAGGGCAGCTCCATATGTCCATCTTCGACCCGGTGGCGATGGGCCAATCTTTCGCAGATTTTCTGCACTTGGGCGACTTCGACGAGCGTCTCATGGACTCCAAGCCTCGCACCTCTGCCCGGGAGATAGAGGGCCGACTCGAGGGACACATCGCTCATCTGGAGACGGTGATCGGTAAGTACCTACGCGGCCAGTTCAGCACGATCCGGGATTACAACTTACAGGCAGACGAGATGGCCGAACCATACCGCCTCCTGGTCGTCTGTGACTACCCGACCCAGTTCACCGACCGCGCTAGCGAGATGCTCCTGAGCTTGCTCGAGAACGGGGCCCGCTGTGGTATCCACGTCATCGTGCTCTATGACCCAGAGCTGGGCTCGTCTGGGCGGGTCCCGCTCGGGCGGCTACTAGCCGACGCTGACCGCATTTCCTGGAGCGGCCAGAACATCCACGTTGAGCTGGCACCGGGCCCGCTAGCCGTGGATGTAGTCCCTGATCACTGCCCCGAGATTGGCTTCACGACAGACGGTGCACCAGCCACTGACGCGGCCCACTTCCTTGTCCGGCTCGGGACGGCCGCGCGCGAAGCCGAGGACCGCGTAGTCGAGCTGGGACAGACGTTCCAGCTATTGAAACGCAGCATGGCCGCTGGCTCGGCGAGCCACTTGCCAGTGCTTGGTCCCGACGCCGTTCCGGTCAAGGTTGAACAGCCGGCGACGTGGTGGTCCGGCGACAGCTCGTCGGGAGCCACCGCTATTCTGGGACGCGCCGGCGCCCTGACAGTCGCTCCTCTGTACTTCTCCTCTACCGACATCGCCGGTGGTGCTCTGATGGTCGGGCTCCCTAGGTCAGGGAAGACCACCTCGTTACATGCGTCAATCTTGTCGCTGGCGATCCTTTACAGCCCCGAGGAATTAGAGCTCTACCTGATCGACGCTAAACACGGCGTTGAGTTCAACGCTTACCGCGATCTGCCGCACGCTCGGATGGTGGCCATCAACAGTGAGCGCGAGTTCGCCGTGGCCGTCCTGTCGAGCCTCGACAGCGAGATCGCCCGTAGAGCAGCACTTATGAAAGAGCGCGCTCCCGGGAGGACCAACCTTCGTGACTATCGCTCCGCAACAGGCGAACGCATGCCCCGGATAGTGGTCATCATTGACGAGTTCCATGAAGTCTTCGAAGAAGACGACCGCCTTGGCCAGCAGGCCTTCGCCGCCTTCAGCAACATCGTGCGCCAAGGGCCCTTCGCGGGAGTTCACCTGGTGCTCGCGTCTCAGACCCTCTCCAGTATGCCGGCGATGGACCGTAACACCCTGACGCTTCTTCCCGCACGAGTGGCGTTTGCGTGCAACGACTCAGACGGACAAGTGGTAATGGGAGACTCAAACCCAGACGTCAGGTTCTTGTCACGTGCGGGAGAGGGCCTGCTGAACCCGAACCGGGGAGATCCGACCCATAACCTCAAGTTCCAAGGCACCTTCGTCTCCCCCGAGCACCGAGAGCAACTGGTCCGTCAAATAGTCGCCAAGGCGGCAGCAACGGGCTGGGACCGCCACCCTCGGGTGTTCGACGGGGACTCGCTCGCTGACCGAGGGGCGGTCGCGCCGGAAGTGTTCGCCCGAGCTGCTGACAGACCACATCGTGTCCGCTTTGTCGCTGGCGAGCCACTAACGCTCGAGGAGCGCCTCGCCCTAACGTTGCGACGGGCCACGGGGCACAACGTCCTGCTGATAGGCCCTGCCGATGACGATGGCGTACCGGGACCCGGGCTTCTGGGCGTCCTTCACTCGCTATTGATCGCTGCTGCCCACCAGGCCCCCGATACGCACGTAATCGACTTCATCAACGATGAGGGCGAAGCCGCCAGTCACCGTGGCGATACACGTATCCCCCTCTCGGAGCTCTGTCAGTCGCTCGGGCTCCATGTCCACCGCCGGCGTGCCTTGGATACAACCCTCGACGAGACGGCGCAGATAGTCGCAGAACGCATAGCCCTAGAGGACTACCGCTCAGTTGGACGCCTACTGGTCCTCTTCGGCGTCCAACGTGCCACGGGCCTTGACCCGGAGAGCTTCGAGGACGACACGCCGGCCGCCGCTCTACAGTCCATTCTTCGAGACGGGCCCGAAGTCGGCGTGCATACTGTCATTGTGGCTGACACCCTTGCTGGTCTGCAGCGACGGTTGGGGCCAAGTGCGCTCGAGCACGTCGGCCTTCGACTGGCCGGGCGCTTGGGCAGCGATCAGGACCGTCAGCAAGTGCTCGACGAGTACCGCTCAGTCGACCTACGCGCCCATCAGTTGGCACTGTTCGACCGAGAACGAGACAGCCGTCTCAAGTTCCGCCCGTACGGACCGGTCACACACGATTGGTTGACCGTAACTTCACTCGATGCCCAATTCCAGCGACGCTCCGCAAGTTAGAAGGGAGGCCACCTCCTGTAATGTTTGACGTAAAGGCGAGTTCGAAAGATGTACGCCAGCTTGCCAGTAGCCTGAAACGCTACCAGGACGAGATGAAACAAGCGTCGAAGTCAGTTGAAAAGGCGATCGCTGCTGCCAACTGGCACGATAGGCAGAAGGACCAGTTCGTCTCTCGCTTCCACGACCACAACAAGCAAGTGAGCCGGTTCGTGAACGACCAGGTGAACGAGATGGTCAAATCGCTCACCGCCCTGGCGGCAAAGCTAGAAGATATCGAAAGAATGAAGATGTGATTAACGACGAGGGAGTTCAGGCCGCGAGAGCCACTGTCGACGCGATAGCGGACTCGGTAGGGTCATTTGCGCGCCGCAGTGAGCAGGTTGGCACCCAAGCTGTCTTGGGGGCTCGACAGTTTGAAGACCACGTCGGCGATGAGCATCGTCGCCGCGTGGACGAGCTCAAGCGGGCCAAGGCCACAAGGGACTCGGCGGCAACGGCACTGCGGAGTTGCACAGAGAACTGTGGCGGCCTAGAACGCGCCCTAGCACAGGCGGAGCTGGCAGTGGAAACCGCTACCAGGCGTGCCGATGCAAGCGCTAAGGCTCTAGCCCAGGTAGGAGAGGCGATCGCCACCTTTGTACTCGCCCACCGCTCATTTATAACCGTCCTCGGTCAGCACGCTCCACAGGCACTGGCAAGCACACGTCAACTCTCAAATGAACTCGGTGCTGCGGATTTCCGAAATTCCC
>DATKHZ010000362.1:0-3612 GCA_035509995.1 Acidimicrobiales bacterium
CCTCGAGGACGAGTACAACTCCGCCCTCACCGACACCAATAACTCCCTGAGGGTCCCGGGCAATGTCTCTCAGCTGAAGAAGTTCTTTACCGCCCAACCTTCGCCTGACAACCTGCAACTGACGGTACTGTCCAGCCTCCAGGAGCTCGCAGCGAAGGAGCTCGCGGGCCGGGCGGGGGCAGTGGTGGCCCTCGTCCCCAAGACTGGCGCCGTCCTCGCGATGTACTCCAACCCGAGCTATGACCCAGGCCCATTGGCCAGCCACAACCAGGCCGAAGAAGAAAAGGCGTGGAACACCCTCAATTCAAGCCCAGGCAAACCGTTGCTGGCGGCCGCGTACCGCCAGCGCTTCTTCCCCGGCTCCACGTTCAAGGTCATCACAGCGGCCGCCGTCTACGACCACAGGCCCGCCCTCGCCAACAAGTACTACCCCGTCACAGCCGGTTTTGTGCTGCCGGACACTGCTGACCAGGTGCTGCACAACTTCGCGGGAGAGACGTGCGGGGGCAAGATACTGGAACTTTTCACGGTTTCTTGCGACACGGGGTTTGCCCAGCTCGGCCTAGGCGTCGGAGCGGCCGGCCTCGTGGACGAGGCGCATGCGTTCGGATGGGACCGGACGCCCCCGCTCGACCTGCCGGGAGTCGCGCAGTCGTCGTTCCCGCCGGTCGAGTCCTTCCACGACAACCTTGCAGCCCTGGCAAAGTCCGCCATCGGCCAGGAGAGCGTCCAAGCCACGCCCCTCACTCTTGCCATGGACGCCGGCGGCGTCGCGAATGGGGGCGTGATCATGACGCCGCACCTACTCGGCACCGTGACCGGCTCCCAAGGCCAAACCGTCCTGTCCTACAAGCCCAAGCCCTGGCTGACCGCCACCTCGCCGACGACCGCCGGCAAGCTCACTAATTTGATGCTCTCCGTTGTGAACAGCCAGAACGGGACTGGCGTAGCGGCCCGGATCCCGGGGATCAAGGTCGCCGGCAAGACCGGGACAGCGCAGACAGGGTTGGGCTACATCGAGACGTGGTTCGTCTCTTTCGCCCCGGTCCCCGACCCGCGGATCGCGGTGGCCGTGCTGGTGGAGGACCAGCCGCCGGCGAACGACTACGTCGGTGGCACGATCGCCGCCCCCATCGCCAAGGCGATCATTCAGGCTTACCTCCACCCTGGAAGCGGACTGACGCCGTGAGCTGGGCAGTCGCGAGGCCGCGCGGCGACCGGGGACACCTACCAGCCCTAGGCTGTGGCGGACATGGCACCGTCTGAAGTCTTCAGCGACCGGTACGAGCTGGTAAGCCACATCGCGCGCGGCGGCATGGCCCAGGTTTACCTGGCGCAGGACCTGCTGCTGGACAGGCCGGTCGCGATCAAGGTGCTCTTCCCCGAGCTCTCCTCTGATCCCTCGTTCGTCGAGCGGTTTCGCCGGGAGGCCCAAGCGGCAGCCAACCTGTCCCATGCCAACATCGTTTCGATCTACGACTGGGGCCAGGGCGAGCACACGTACTTCATCGTGATGGAGTACATCGATGGCCAGACGCTTTCCGCCCTCATCCGTCAGGGGCCCCTTTCGCCCCAGAGGGCCGCCTCGATAGGCGCTGACATCGCAAACGCGCTCGACTTCGCGCACCGCAGGGGCGTGATACACCGCGACGTGAAGCCGGGGAACGTGCTGATCGACCAGACCGGCCAGGTCAAGGTCGCAGACTTCGGGATCGCTCGAGCGGTGAGCCACGCGAGTGAAGGCCTGACCCAGACCGGCGCAGTGATGGGCACGGCAACATACTTTTCACCCGAGCAGGCCCAGGGTCAGCCGGTCGACGCCCGGAGCGACGTCTACTCGCTCGGGGTCGTTCTTTACGAGATGGTCACAGGACGGCCCCCATTCTCCGGCGACAGCCCTGTCGCGATCGCCTACAAGCACGTGCGGGAGTTCCCGGCCCTGCCATCGAGCGTCAACCCCCAGGTCCCGCCTGACTTCGACGCGATCACCATGACCGCAATGGCGAAGGACCCCGACGACCGCTACCAGAGCGCGGCGGAGCTGCGCGACGACCTGGTCCGCTTTCACAGAGGCCAGTCGGTACTGGCCGGCCGGACGACCGGGGCCGGCGCAACCCGGGCCGTAACGGGACCTCCCCCATCCCCGTACGAGCAGACTTACGCCCAACGGACGAGCACGTACGACGAGCTGGAGGCAGCCGATAGGGGCGGCGGCTACGGGACAGGCCCGCAGGCTGGTGGGCGGTCGCGGGCCGGCTGGTGGGCCTCGTTGTTCGTGGTGCTGCTTGCGGTGCTCGCCGTGCTCGTGTTCTTCATCGGGCGCAACGCGGGGTGGTGGGGCACCGTGGCCGACATCAAGCTGATGAGCGTAAAAAGCGAGACGGTGGCTCAGGCAAAGAGCTCACTCAAGGCCCAGGGCTTCGACAACTTTGCTGTCCGGCCCGAGCACAGCCAATTGGTCCAGAGCGGGCTCGTCATGGGTACCTCACCGCAGGCCGGCTCACTGGTGCCGCCCAACGCCACGGTCACCCTGGACGTGAGCAGCGGCGCCCCGTTTGCGGCAGTGCCGGCCATGTCAGGCCAACGGTGCGGCAATGCCGACACCACGCTCAAGGCGAAGAACTTCAACCCCACGAACGTCCCGCAGAACAGCAGCACCGTGGTTTCTGGCTTCGTCATCTCCACCAAGCCCAAGTCGGGCACGCAGCTCCAGGAGGGGAGCACCGTCAACGTCTACTGCTCCGCGGGCCGAGCGACCACGACTGTCCCCAGCCTCCAGGGCCTGAACGCCGCACAGGCGGGGGCGGCGCTGGCCGGTGCGCACTTGAAGGCCGGCAGCATCGTCCAGGTCCCCAGCTCCACAATCCCGCAGGGCCTGGTGGCTTACAGCCAGCCGTACGGGGGCAACCTGGAGCCCTGGGGGACGACGGTCAAACTGTTCGTATCTGACGGCCAACAGACCGTTACGGTACCCCCCGGTCTGGTGGGCGAGACCTACTTGCGGGCTCAAAAGCAGCTTGGAGCGGAAAGCCTCTTTGCGCCCGAGGACTTCGTGCCGGTCAGCAACCCATCTCAGGACGGCTACGTGATAAACAGCGACCCCAAGTCTGGCCAACCAATACGAGAAGGCTCCGCTGTCACCCTCTACGTAGGCGAGTACACGGGCCCCCCGACAACCAAACCAGTGAAATCGACATCGACTACCGTTGGCCCCTCCACAACGTCCACTACTGCCAGTACGACGGCGACGACCGCCAGCACGACGGCGACAACTGCCGGTACGACGCCGACGTCAAGCGCCACGACTTCAGCGACGACGGTGCCCACCACCGGCGCCACTACTCTGCCCGGGCCTCCGGGGGCCACCACCTTGGGGACGGCTACGACCGTCACTGCCCCCGGCCCGCCGGCGACGTAGCGCCGGTCGCAGGAAGGCCGCCTGCCCTGTCGCGGCCTGAGCTAGATAGGACTGGGCGAAGGCGCGTTCGCCACAAGGGGCCCAGCCGGCACGCTCGCCAACGCTTGGCCGAGCCCGCAGGAGCCGAGCCAATTTGCTATCAGTAGGTGGCCGCCCTCGGTAAGCACGGCCTCGGGGTGGAACTGCACCCCGTC
>DATKHZ010000363.1:0-4656 GCA_035509995.1 Acidimicrobiales bacterium
ACTGCTGGCAGTGACCGCAATAAACCATGGGGTCGACGGCCACAAATGTGCCCAGTGGGGGAGCGGAGGCACCCGGGCCGATGCCGACCACGCGCCCGCTGAACTCATGGCCGGGGATCACCGGGTAGCGCACCGTCGGGATCTCCCCGGCCACGACGTGGAGGTCGGTGCCGCAGATCCCGCAGCGTTCGACTTCGACCACGACTTCCTCCGGCCCCGGCACGGGGTCGGGCACTTCCTCAACGTCCCAGCGACCGGGCTCGCTGACGATGACGGCTTTCATTGCGCTCCCGCTGCCTTCATTGCGCTCCCGCCCTGCAGCCGAGGCCATGGAGCTCGTGGATTGCAGCCACCGGGTCGGGGTGGCCGAAAACGAACGAACCCGGGACCACACCGTCAGCACCGGCCTCGGCGAGGACCTTGACCGTATGGGGCCGGATGCCGCCGTCGACCACGATCAATGGCCCGCGCCCGTCGCCGGGGCGGGCGGCCCGGAGCCGGACGAGAGCCGAGACGCGCCCGGGCGTCGCCGGGTCGAGCTCGGCACCCTTGATGCCGATCACCGTGCCCATAACCAGCACCCGGTCCACGGTGTCGAAGAAGCCTTGGGCGTGCTCCACCGGTTCGTGGAGCTCCAACCCTAGGGACGGCCGGGCACCCGCCGAGCGGATCGCCCCGAGCGTCCCGGCGATGTCCCTGCTTGCCCCGCTCTGCACCGTGACCATGTCCGCTCCAGCCTCGATGAACCGCGGAACCCAGAAGTCCGGGTCGGAAACATTCAAATGGACGTCCAGCAATGTCGTGGTGCGGGCCCGCAGTGCGGCGATCACGTCAGGGCCAAAGAGCAGCTCGGGGACGTTATGACCGTCGAAAACGTCCAGGTGGAACGCGTCGGCAACCCCACCAAGCCGGTCGACCGCCTCCCCGAGCGCCAACAGGTCAGCTGACCACAGAGAAACATAGGCCAGCATTGTCGTCCCTCCCTAAACCGTCAGGAGGCCCTCTTGTCCCCCTAGGTTCCGGAACGCTACGATATTGCACCAGAAGGACCCGAGTCAAGAACGATTCGAAAGGATTCGTAAGCGAGTGGAGGCTTTGGCCCACGACGGCCAGCGGGGCGAGCGGTCCGGCCGGGCCAGGATGCGGGCCAGGATGGTCGTCGGGGCGGACATAGGCGGCACCAAACTGTGCACCGTTCTCGCCGGTGACGACCACCATGTTGCCCACCGGACCTGGGCTGAGCACGATGTGGGCGCAACCGGTGAAGTGGTCGGTTCCTTGGTCACTGCCGTCGAGGACTGTCGCGAGGTGTCCAGCCGTTCCGGGGGCGAGGTGGTGGCTGTTGGGGTATCGGTGGCGGGCTGGCTTTCCCGCGACCGCGAGCACCTCCTTATGGGCGCCAACTTGGGTGCCCGCGACCGGGACCTCGGTGGCGAGCTTCGCCGTCGCCTGGGGTTGCCTGTGGTTATCGAGAACGACGGCAATGCCAGCGCGTTGGCCGAGGCCCGGGCGGCCAATGAGACCCCGGCCAACGAGAGCCATTGTGTGGTCGTTTTCACCCTCGGGACCGGCGTAGGCGGCGGCGTCGTCATCGACGGGCGGCTCTTGCTGGGCGCCGGTGGCTTGGCCGGCGAGCTCGGACACCTATCTGTAGGGAGGGGAGCGGCACCCTGCGTCTGCGGGGGCCGCGGTTGCCTGGAGCTCTTCGCCAGCGGCCCCGCCATCGCGCGTGCCGGCCGCGCCACGACGAGCTCCGAGGTGGTGGCCGCGGCCCTAGCGGGCGACGCGAATGCCCAGAGAGTTCTCCGTGCTGCCGGCGCCGCCATCGGCAGGGCAGTCGCGCTCGTGGTCCCCGTGGTCGACCCCGACCTCGTGCTGATCAGCGGTCGCTTGGCGGACGCCGCTGCCAAGTACCTTCTCCCCTCGGCACGTGCTGCCGTCAACAGGGCGCGGCCCTTGCGCCATGTCACCGCCCCGCCACGTATCGATCTCGGACGGCTTGGCCCGGAGGCGGCGGCCATCGGAGCCGCGGAGCTCGCGCTCCTCATCCCCGCGGGGGTGGCTTCCCGCCCGGCGGCCAGCCCCCGGTCGGCGTAGGCGAGCCGATGACGCCAGCTGGTGGGCCCCCCGGAGTACTTCGCCTCGGAGTCGTCGGCCTGGGGCGGATCTCGCAGGTTGCACACCTGCCCGCGGCTACCAAAGCCGATCGGGTACGGCTGGCGGCTGTTTGCGATGCCAGCCCGACCGTCGTCGAGCAAGTCGCCAGGCACTACGAAGTCCCCGGTTTCACGGACGTCGGAGAGCTCCTGGACGAGGACCTCGACGCCGTCCTGGTGGCCACACCGGACCGTTCGCATGCGGCCCTGGCCACCTTGGCCCTGCAGGGCGGCAAGCACGTCCTGGTGGAAAAGCCGCTGGCTGACAACGTCCCGGCCGCCGAAGAGCTGGCCCGCCTCGCCGCCGGGACAGGGTTGAAACTCCAGGTCGGTGCTATGAAACGCCACGACCCTGGTATCGAGTTCGCCAAGGCGTCCCTGCCCCGTATCGGACCGATCATCACGGCGCAGGCGTGGTACAGGGTGATGGCGGCGCTACGGCCGCCCACCGAGGCGACCCTGTTCCCCAAGACGTTCGTGGACGAAGCTGTACGGGAGGAGGAGGCGACCTACAAGGCGGACCGGGAGCGGTACTTGCTCAGCACCCACGGGGCGCATGTTTTTGACGGGATCCGCCACCTCGTTGGCGAGGTCGCCACCGTGCGTGCCGAGGTGGCGCACGTGGGCAAGGATTTCAGCTGGCACGGTACCGCTCGGTTGGCTGAGCCCGGCGGGCTGGTGTCTTTTGAGATATCCGCCAACGTGCACGCCAGGTGGGCCGAAGGCTTCGACCTGTACGGGGAGTCGGGGCACCTGCGCGTCCTGTCGTCGTTCCCCTTCTTCAGGCGTGCGAGCGAAGTCGCCCTTTTCATTGAGGGTGACGCCACCACGCTGAGCCCGTCCTTTGGCGACACCGACCCTTACGAACGCCAATTGGAGGCGTTTGCCCGTGCCGTCCTGGACGGCGGGCCAGCCAGCCCAAACGGCCAAGATGGGGTGTCGGCAGTGCGCTTTATCGAGGCGGTCAGGACCAGTGCCAGCCGCGGGGGCGAGGCGGTGCGCATATGACCGCCGAGCTGGGCATCTTCGCCCGGATCTTCACCAGGCCCACCGCAGCGGAGGTGGCTGCGGCCGTGGCCGGCGCCGGTTTCGGGCTGGTCCAGCTCAACCTCTCGTGCATCGGGGAGCCCACTGTCCCGCCAGTCGGCGCCGCCATCGACTTTGCGGGCATCCGTTCGGCGTTCGAGGCGCACGGGGTCAGGATTTGGGGGCTCTCGTGCACCTATAACCTCGTCCACCCCGACCTCGCGTGGCGTTCCGAGTATTCGGCCAGGGCCGAGTGGCTGATCGGGCGAGCGCCCGAGCTCGGCGCCGAGGTCGTCACGTTGTGCTCGGGGACCCGCGACGCCGAGGATATGTGGCGGGCTCACCCCTCCAACTCATCCCCGGAAGCCTGGGCGGAACTTCGCGCCGGCCTCGACAAGTTGTTGCCGGCGGCCGAGGGGGCGGGCGTGCGTCTCGGGATCGAGCCCGAGGCGGGCAACATCGTGGCCGATGGCGGCAGGGCGAGCGACCTTCTCGCCGAGCTCGGCAACGACGCCGGGTTCATCGGGATCGTGCTGGACCCGGCCAATTTGGTTACGCCTGCTACCGCCTTTGACCAGGACAGGATCCTTCGGCATGCTTTCGGTGTGCTCGGCGGCGAGACCGTTGCCCTCCATGCCAAGGACGTCGTCGCCACGGGCTCCTACGCGGCCGCCGGGCTTGGACAGCTCGATTACGACCTGGTCTTCGAGTTGCACGCGGCGCTCCCTGCCCCGGTCCCCGTGATTATCCAGGACAGCAGCGAAGATGACGTCCCCCGTACCCGGCGCTTCTTGCTCAGCTCTTCGTTGAGCCAAGAGGCCGGGGCCGGTGGGTGACCCCGAAATGCCTTTCCCCGAAATACCTGTCCCCGAAATGCCATCTACGGACCAAAATGCGCGCTAGACAACAAAATCGGTCAGTAGAAGGGGTTGAGCGGCCGCGGCGAGCCGGCGGAGACCCGGAAGAGCCCGGGGGAGAGCCCAGTGGGCGCCAGCCCGGCGGGTGACGACCCAGGCGGCTCATATGCCGCTACCGCCAACTATCGACTGGAGCTCAACGGGAGCCACGACGGTGCCGTCGTGTTCTTGCACGGCCTTGGCGGCGACTTGGGCCAGCTCTGGGGGCTAGCGCCAGGGGAGGTGGGCGGCCGCCCGGCCCCCGTCCTGGCAGCGGACGCCCGCGAGCACGGGAGCACCCTCACGGCGAGCACGGAGCCGTTGAGCTTCGACGTGATGGCCCAGGACCTCACCACCCTTGCTGACAATCTCCAGCTCGGCCCCAAGCTCGTTCTTGTCGGAGTGTCGATGGGGGCCGCTACCGCATTGGCGCTGGCGACCCGGGAGCCGGGTCGCGTGCATGGCCTGGTATTGGTACGTCCCGCCTGGCTCAACCAGCCGCTGCCCGAAAATCTCCGAGTCTTCCCGGAAGTGGCCAGGCTGCTCCGGACCGAGGGGCCAGACCGAGGCCGGGCCAT
>DATKHZ010000364.1:0-2614 GCA_035509995.1 Acidimicrobiales bacterium
TACCTATAAAAGTTAGAGACGGGAGGTCGGCGTCCAGGGCTCGACGCGCCAGCGGGGAGATTCCTGGCAACTTCGCGTATATTTGGGCCGAGACCTCCTAACCGGAGAGAAAACGCTGGGGTATCCAAGACCATCAAGGGCGGAAAGCGTGAAGCGCATTGGGCGCTCGTCGCATGGTTGCGGCAGCCGACAACACCGTCGTTGCGCCGTCGAGTGGTACGGTCAGCGAGCTCCTTAAGCGGTGGTTCGAGAATTCGTCGGCGGACTTCTCCTCGAGCACGGCACTGGAGGCCACCAAGTTCATGCGTCAGTACATCGAGCCCGGGCTCGGTCAATTTCCGGTAGGTCGGTTGCGCACCGAGGATATCGACCGGGGGCGGGAGGGGTTGCAGCCGCTGTTGGATGTAGTCTTTCGTCGGCGGTCGCCGTTTGGCAACCGCCGGGGGAACCTACCGAGAGAGTAGGAGGATCGCCATGGATATTGCGCTTACCATCTCACTCAGTGCCGAGGATGAAGCCCGACTGAGGACGTCATTGGGGGCCAAGGCAGACCTAACCAGGATCGCCACGGCCATTGCCAACGCGGGTGCCAACGAGTTCCTCGAGCAGGCCACGGGCCGAGTCGTCCCTGGTGCCATTCGTGAGGCCCGCCTGTTTCGGATCTATCAACTCCTAAAGGCTGGAGTCACCTTGCTTGACGCCCAGGCCATCGTCGCTGCCGTGTTCAAAGAGACACCCGGCCGAGCGAGAGGACTCGTCGAATCGGCTATCGCCCGTTACGACGTCGAGCTCCGAGCGTCAGTAGACGCCCGGGTTCAAGAGGTACTCGATGCAGCAACATGGCAAGATCCCCGCTGGGAGGTCGAACTGCCCAGCGGATTCGTGCGTGACCGGGTTCTCGCTGCGGCGGCTGATACCTCGTTCGCGGATCCCTCTCGGGCTGGCCGGGGGGCCGTCTACCAGTTCCCCGACGAGACCTATCAGGCGGTCCGCGAAGCGTTCCAGCTGCGAGACCGACCGAAACCTAAGAAATGACTCCTGACGACCTCAACACGCAGATCACCGATGTGAGCGCCCTCGTCGCGCTATTGCTCGTGTTCGTGTTCGCCTATTTCGCGGGTCTCCTGCCCATATGGGAGGACATCCGCCAAAAAGCCCGACCTGCCGCAGATGACGACAGGGCCGCGCTGCGCCAACGAATATCCGCCTATCGGATGCTCGGATTGGCGCTCCTTGGCGTCATCGCGCTCGTTGTTCTTATCCTCGGTCCTCTGTCCTGGCACGTGCTTCATTCCGAGCTCTGGAATCCATTCCAAACCATCCGTATGTCACTTTTGCTTGTCGACGTTCTGCTTCTTGGAACGGCCGTCGGAGTTGTGGCAGAGATCGCGCTGCTCAGCAAGAAGCGAACGGCCTTGAAGTAGTCGATCAACCGTCGCACGAGCAATTACCCCTATTACCCAGTACGCGATGGTGACGGGCTGCAGTGTCGACCACAGCGCCCTTGTTTAGTGCAGAATAAATGTCGTCGCAGGTAAAGCCTCCAACGTGGGCTGATTGCGCGGCGAAGGGCGCCGCCCTAGGCCGGGCGGAAGACGTTACCGAGTGCGGATGCGACGATTGTCAACTGGTCGTACTGCAGACTCCCGGGTCTACGCAGTAAGTCACCCAGCGCTGTTGGCCAAAGGACCATGACGGTGCGGAATTGGACGGGCTTGCGAAAAAGTAACGGCCACTCGGCTCCAACAAAGCAGAGCACTCCATGGACGGATACCCCGGGCGGTACATGTCCGAGGGCTTCGCTCACAATCGCGACCTGCCAGTCGACACCATCGGCAAGGTTGGACCGGTCCCGGCCACCAACCCGGAGACGGAAGTCGATTCGGAACAAGCCGCCAACGTCTACTTTGTCGACGGCGCCCTTGAACTCCTTAGCGTCGATCACCCACACGCCAGACGGAGCGACCGCCAGGTGGTCGATGTTCGCTCTCGAGCGGGGCACGCGACGGTCGTGGAGAACAAGCCCGCCGGTTTCGGCAGGCGACTGCTCAAGCAGTCCGCCGACTCTGACCTCGCCATGTGACCCGGTCTGCCAGGCGGTGACGTGCTGAGGCTCTGACGCAACAACCGGCTTGGGCGTAGCGGCGGCTGCAATCAGCCCTAGGAACGGATGGTCCTGCTTGACTTGCTTGCGCCACTCAGCGTCTCGGGTAACTTTCGCCTCAGACTGTACCCGGAACCGCCCCGACCGACACTCATACACCCGGCGGGCAGAGGACCCGGCCTCGCCAGCCGGGACCGCCCGTACTGACGCGGTGGGACCCTCCTCGACCGGCTCGGCTCCCACGGTCGAGTTGGGCGCTGCGTTTTTATACGCGCATGCGAGTCAGCGGACCTTTCCGAGCTGGGTCGTACCATGCTTCAGACCTGGCTGGCAGTGCCCCTCCGCATACCTCGCAAGTCCTTCCGTAGCGAAGCCGGATGACCTTGGTGGCCTCGTTTCCCTCGTTGGGGACGGCTGAGGGCGCGAGCGGGCAGAGCGGCCAACACCGAGCACCTTGAGCGCATAGCGGTGGACCGTCCGCTCGGGCACCGCCACCCCTCTGCGGCAAAG
>DATKHZ010000365.1:0-7443 GCA_035509995.1 Acidimicrobiales bacterium
CCGGTGGAAGCCCCCGTCGGTGCTGGACTCGGGCTGCCTCCTGAGAGCTTGCTGAAGCGCCATGGCTGGGGACTGACGCTCCCATCGAGGAACTGCGGACCCATGGGCCGGGTTATCACATCATGAGCTTGAGCCCCGGTCGGCGCCCCAGGCCCCGTGGGCTCAACATCGTTGAGCCGGCGTTCACTGCTCCGGCTGGCGGCTGGTGGTGCGGTCGCAGCCGGGCTCGCCGCTGCCGGGGTGCTCTACGAGAACGCGGGCTTGCGCTACAAGGTCGAAGAGCACCTCGGGCTTGACCCTGGCCCTGACCTGGCCTTGCCGGCGTCAGGGGCACATCTCGTCACCGGGGCCTTCGACAGCCGGACCATGAAAGCAGACGTTGCTTATGCGTACTCACTACCTGCCAAAGGCGCCCCGGGGCGATCGTCCTCAGCCTGTATGGCAAGGGGGGCGACCAGACGACGGTGTTCGACTTGTTGCACCTGCCCGACGCCGCCGCTTACGTAGGGGCCCCACTGGTGATCGCCTCGGCCAACGGTGGCCAAGACAGTTACTGGCACAGGCGCACCAACGGCACAGACGCCCACGCCATGTTGGTCAACGAGTTCGCGCCCCTACTGGTCAAGCGCCTAGGCCAGCTGCCCCTCGCGCTGTATGGGTTTTCGATGGGCGGCTACGGCGCCCTCCTGGCGGCCGAACGGGGAGCGGGCGGCGATGGCGAGAACCTCTTCCGGGCGGTGGCGGCCGTCAGCCCGGCGCTGTGGACCGAGCCGGGGCGTACGGCACCGGGCGCTTTTGACAGCCCGTCGGACTTCTACGCCAACGACGTGTTCAGCGCGGTGGCGCTCCTGAGGTCGCTGGCGGTCCGCCTGGACTGCGGCGAGGAGGACCCGTTCTACGGCGCCACCCGGGAGCTCTCCGCTCTCATGACCTGGCCGCACGAGGCCATCTACCGCCCCGGCGCCGCCCATACGGCGGGCTACTGGCGCTCGGTGGCACCGTCCCAGATTCGCTTCTTGGCGCGTGCTTGCGGCGTGGCACTCGTTAGCTGAGCCTGGAGGCGCGCACCTCGTTCCGCGAAATCAACTGCTCATGAAGCCGGCCTGCGCGCGGCACCCCCTGATGCGCTCGGCCCACGCACCTCGCAGAAATGCCGTCTTATGTGCCGACCAAGAACCCCCCCTATTCCCAAGGTAAATCCCGCCATATCGACGGGTATGGCGCGTCACCGTCCCGGCACCGGGATATCCCGGGCAGCCATCGTCGGTGCGGCGACGCGAGATCGGAGGGGACCCGACCCGCGGTCTCGATCTGGCCTCTCAAAGGCTGAATCGGAGAGGGAACGCCTCCTGCTCAGGCGTCTCGACAGCCCGCGCGCAGTAGTTGGCACGGACCCAAGCGACCGCGTCCGAGGGAGGAGAACCGACGAGGACCGCCAGGCACGAGAGGGCCGTTCCGGTCCGTCCGTGACCACCGACGCAGCCGAGCTCGACGCGTTTGCCGGCCCGAGCCCTCTCGAGCACCGAGACAAGCACATCCCTGGCTCGATCGGGCTCTCCAGGGACGCCGAAGTCTGGCCAGTCGAAATGGTCGTGGGGCCACGGAGGCTTCCATCGAGGATCCAGGTAGAGCCCGTAATCGGGAGGTTCATCACGCCGATACGGGTCGGACGGGTGAAAGGAAACAGGAACCAGTTCAGTCCCGTCGGGCAGCGCGATCACCGACCAGTGTCGGTGGCGGTGCAGTTCCCGGAGCCGGTGCTCATGACTGGGTTCCTCGCACAACGGGAGGTCGTAGTCCCGGAACCACCAGAGATTACCTTCGGCGCAGAACACCACATAGTCAGTTTCGGGAGCGTCCACGTCTAAGTATCCCTCAGGTCGTCCGCGCGTTCTCGATAACCCGTAGGCGTGCTCAGGTGCATGCTACGCCTCAAAGCGGCCGACCGGGGTGGGCATACCGAACGCGCTGCCGAGATGGCAGTCGGCTGGCGCTGGACGACAGCGCAGATCAGACGGTTCTCGGAACTCCACCAACTCCAAGGCAAATCTCGCTTGTGCTACAACACATAATCAGGGCACATATTGCCCAGAGCCAACCGTGTGACCGAGTTGTTCTCGCCGCCTCAGCCAAAGCCTCGAGCGACACGGACTAGCTCTGACTCGTCGGGAAGCAGGACGTAGAGCGAGGTGCCCTCGGCTGCTACCTGCCACTGCTCGACGGGCAAGCCGGCAGCAACCGTCGTGACAGTACGGACGAAGCCAGTCATCGGGTTGAGGCGAAGGACCACAAGGCCAGTCCCGGGGCTGTTCGGCACGACTGCACAGAGAGCACCGCTTGAGTTCGCGACGAGGACGCGCGTGCTGTATTGCACCTGTGTTTGCTCGAGAAGAGGGTTCGGTACCCGGTGGAACGCAACGGTACCGTCTGGGCCGTCGAGACGCCACAGCGTGGTTCGTAGGCTGGAGCTGTCGCGGATATCGGCGAAGAGCCAATGGCTCGTGGCGGTCACCCAGTCGGCAAAGGTCGTCAGTCGACGCACGAGCGTCGCGCTCTTGGCACCGGCACCGAGACGCCAGATGCCGTCGCTGCTCGCCGAGTAGAAGCTGTTGACGGCCGGTGCGATCCAAAGCCCGTCGTCGTCGACGGCCAGGATCGGCCGCACGATGTCCGGCATCGTCACCCGCTGGAGGACTGCTCCGGTCGTGAGCGAGATACGCAAGACCTCAGCTTGCAGCCCGCTCGTACCGCTGTAGAGCCAGAGATAGCCGTCACCGGTGGTCCACTGGGGCCGACCCGAGGCGTTCGGGTAGGTGAGGACGACGGGCCCGAGGCGGTACCCAGGCGCCGCGCGGCTGAGGTGGGCGATGCGAACCTCCCCAGTGTTGATGCCTTTGCTCCCATGTCCCCAGAAGACGTTCTGTTCGACGCTGAAAACCGGGAGCACGGCCTCACCCCAAAGGCGCGGGTCCGCGCAGCTTGCCTGGTAGGACTCTCCGACCTTGAGCGTCACGGGGTCGACGACGACGGAGTCGCAGCCCAGATCTGGCCCGGGCAAGTCCGTGTCGGATGGTGGCCCCGTCAGCAGCAGCTTGTCCCCGACTGTCGCCAGCACCGAGTACTGGCCCGCGAGCTGGGCGGTCACGACTTTGACTCCTTGCGCAGGAGCGCTACGGAGCCCCGTTCGTGCCGCCCCAAGGGCGGGCGTTCCGCCCGCAAAGACGGCGCCGATCATGCCGGCCGCCGTCAGTACGAGCGCCCATCGCCGTGCTGCTCTCAGTGCCACCTTCGCGATGGTCGCATCGTTGGAGCTCTCGCGCGGCGCAGCCGCAGCACCCAGCCGGGAGCGGCAGGTTGCTCGGGAAGCAGCCCCATCGTCGAGCCGGAGACCAGAACACCTGCGACTGAGGTTTTCGTGAGCTCCGCAGGTAAGACTTGTGAGCATGCACGAGACCCCCGATGACATCGCATCGCTCCAAGAGCTGCTCGACCGCAGTGCGGCCGGCGCTGGGAGCCACCTCCTGAGCATCCTCACCCCTGAGCGCCGTATGACAGCGCTCCAGGTCTGCTCGACGTTGACGGGTATGTCACTGCTCGCGCTCGCCACGGTCACCTCGGACGGCCACCCGCTGGTGGGGCCGGTGGACGGTATCTTCTACCGCGGTGCCTTCTATTTTGGTTCCTCACCGGAGTCCGTCAGGTTCCGCCATATACGTCGGCGGCCACAGGTCAGTGCTACTCACTTGCCGGGCGAGGAAGTTGCTGTCACCGTTCACGGCCGCGCTGTGCCTGTTGATGTCCAAGGCGCCGAGCACGCCGGCTTCCGCCAAACTCTCCTGGAAGTGTACCTACCTCGCTACGGCCCTGACTGGGAGACCTTCCTCGACTCGGGGCCGGTCTATGCTCGCATCGAGGCTGACCGGATGTTCACGTTCCACAGCACCGGTACGACGTGAGCCTGTTCCGGCCTGCTTCTAGGGCAAACTTCGGTACACCCACATAAAAACCATTCTGGTGCCTATAAGAAACGGCGGGCTTATGGGCTGCGGAGGTCAGACGGATATGTTCCGCACCTGCCGTACAAAAGGGCACGACATAAGGTGCTGTGGGGCTAGGCGCTTGGGGCCTGTGTAGTGACCACCAAGTGTCGCGTGCGGGCACGGCCCGACGGATGACACCCAAAAGCGAAGAGCACCTATAACGGCAGATGGTTTGCGAGCCGTCCGGTCGAGGAACCTCGACATTGGCCTCCAGGTTATGTTTTGACATGAGCGACAGGGTGACCTACCTCGAGGCGGAGGGAGACGGCGAGGGCTGCCTTGTCGTGCGGTGGCACCTGGAGGAGCCGGGCGCCGTCGACATCAGTACCGGCCTCACGCCGCTCAGCGAGGACCACACGCCGGTGCTGCGGGTCGAAGCTGGCACTGAGGTGGCCCGGCTCAGTGGCCTGTCCCCGGGCCGTCACTACGTGTCGGTTGCCCGCTGCTCGGGAGGTGCCGCCTTGGTTGGCGCGGAGCGCCGTCTTCCCTTCGAGGGCGTGAGGAACTTCCGAGATCTTGGCGGCTACCCAACTGTGGAGGGGACGCGCGTCCGTTGGGGGACCGTCTACCGTTCCGACGGGCTCCACCAGATGACCCAGGCGGACCTCTTGGCGTTCAAGATGACCGGCGTCCGGGTGGTTTACGACCTTCGTGGTACCGCCGAGCGCTCCGAGCACCCGGGCCCTGTCGAGCCCATTGCGATCGAGCTGGTCAGTAGCGCTCCGGGCGAAGATCGCCTGGCGCTGGGGTCGGGTGCGACCAGGTTGGACGCAGAGCGGCTCCTACGCGACGTCTACGTCGGGATGCTCGTCAATTCAGCACCACTCTTCGGGCAGCTGTTCAGTGGCTTGACCATCCCGGAGCATCTCCCCGCCGTGTTCCACTGCGCGGGTGGGAAAGACCGCACCGGGATGGCCGCCGTGCTCCTGCTCAGCGCGCTTGGGGTGGCGCGCGAGGTCGTCCTCGACGACTACCAGCTGACGCAGCGATGGCGGACCGTCGCCGACGAGCCGGAGCTCTTCCATATCCTTGTTGGCTCCGGCGTCCCCGAGGAGGCTGCCACGGCGTTCCTCGGTGCGCCCCGCTGGGCGATGGCCGATGCCCTCAAGGCCGTGGACGACGTGTGCGGCGGCATCGCTGCCTACCTGCGCGGGCCTGCGGGGATGGGCGGGCGGTCTGTCGCGGCCCTACCGAGCCTTCTAACGGCGTGAGCGGAGGGCACAGTGCCCCAGATAAGCCTGTTATTCCGCTCCACCAGAGCCCGCGCTCGAGCTGGCGGCGCGACAGCACGACAGGTCACGCTCATCGACAGGATCCTGACTGCAGGAACAGGACGTGAAGCTCCGATGGTTCAGAGTGCCAGGAACGAACGCACAGCGTGCCCCACTGTTCGGCCCCTTTATCCCGTGCTGGCCCGCTGAGCTTCGACGCCATGGCCGCGGCGATCTCGTTCATGCGTGCCTCGGGCACACAACGCTCCTCTGGCACACCAAGCCCTGCGAAAACGCCAGGACCTCGGCGGTCCTCGGGTTGGTCAGGGGCACGCGGGATGACATGGAAGTGGACATGGCGGTGGAGGGGGTCCTCCGCGAACTGGGCTGCGTAGGTCTTGGCGCAGCCGACCACCTCAGCAAGCGCACGTGACACCGACTTGAGCAACGGTCCGAGCTCGCCGGCCTCCTCATCGGTCATCTCCGCCAAGGAAGCGGCGTGCCTCCTGAGCACGAGCACGCTCCAGCCTTCGACCGAAGTGCCGTAGGCGTGAGCTACGTCCCAGCTCGGGGTACGTAGGACGAGGTCCCATTGCGGTGCACACCCAGCATCGCGGCGCCGGGTGAGCTCGCATGTCCTACAACCGGCCATGGTCTCAAGCTACATCCTCGCCCAGTTCGTCCCAGCGAGGAGCGACGAGGACGCGGTGCTCTCGGTACGACCCCCCGCCTGTACGGACGGGCGCGACGGTTTTGGCGTTGTCCCGGCCATGTAGTTGGGTGAGACTAAGGGAACGGAGACCCGTTGAGTGCCAGGGGTTGATCGGCAGATGGACAGCGAGCGCCGGTTCGAGGCCCTCTACGCTGCCCATCGCCAAGCAGTCGCCGGCTACGTCCACCGCCGTGTTGGCGAGCATGACGCCGGCGACGTCATCGCTCAGGTCTTCTCGGTCGCCTGGCGCCGCTTCCTCACGGCCCCTACCGCTCCAGAAGACCGGCTGTGGCTGTTCGGTATCGCTCGGCGTGTGGTGGCCGACTACCGTCGCTCGACCATCCGGCGGCTCAGGCTCCACCGACGCCTGGCGGACGGCACGACGGATGCCCCCGGCCCGCCCGAGAGCTTTGAGGTCCTCCGCTGGCAGGTCGACGGAGCAATGGGCGACCTCAGGCCTGCTGAACGCGACGTCCTACGACTTGTCCTGTGGGAGGACCTGAGCCATGTGGAGGCGTCCGCCCGGCTCGGTGTTCGCCCAACGCTGTCGAGCTGCGCTACCGGCGGGCCCGGGCCCGCTTTCGTGACGCCTTCCTCGCTCGCTCCGGCTCAGCCCCGGCAGGGCAAACCACACGTACCGTCTCAGCCCGGCCCTCGGGCGACGAACAACCACAAGGAGGCCCAATGCCACGCGCCCTTATCACCGGCATCACGGGACAAGACGGCCGTTACCTGGCCGAACTGCTCATCGGGAAGGGCTACCAGGTCCACGGGATGGTCCGAGGCCATGCCAACCCCAAAGCCAAAGTCGTCCAGGACGAGGTCCCCGAGGTCGAGCTGATCGACGGGGACCTGACCGACCTCTCCTCGCTCATCGCCGCTGTTGAACCAGTCCAGCCCGACGAGGTCTACAACCTAGGCGCCATCAGCTTCGTGAAGCTGTCGTTCAACCAGCCAGAGCTCACCGCCAACGTGAGCGGCTCCGGGGTCTTACGCATGCTCGAAGCGATCCGCATCGTGGGCGGCCGGGACAACCGCATCCGCTTCTACCAGGCGGCCACATCGGAGATGTTCGGCGAAGTCGCCGAAGTGCCCCAGCGCGAGACCACCCCGTTCCACCCGCGTTCTCCCTACGGCACGGCCAAGGTCTTCGGCTACTACACCACGCTCAACTACCGGGAGTCCTACGGTATCCACGCCTCCAACGGGATCCTGTTCAACCACACCAGCCCCAGGAGGGGCCTCGAGTTCGTCGAGCGGAAGATCTCCAACGCCGTAGCCCGCATTTCGCTCGGCCTGCAGGGCACCTTGACCCTGGGCAACCTAGGCACTTCGAGGGACTTCGGCTACGCCGGTGACTACGTCGAGGCCATGTGGCAGATGCTCCAGCAGGACGCCCCCGACGACTACGTCGTCGCCACTGGGCAGACTTGGTCGGTACGCCAGGTGCTCGACATCGCCTTCAAAACCATCGGCGTCG
>DATKHZ010000366.1:0-3484 GCA_035509995.1 Acidimicrobiales bacterium
CCTGGGAGTGGGCCGATCGTCTCGGCACCATCGCTTACGAGGTAACGTGCGCTCTTTCGCCCCGCCTGCCGCGCATCTATACCTGAACCCGTCGTCTGGCCAGCCGCCGGCGGGTACTGGGGAGGAAACGGGGATCAGGAAAGCGCGCTCACCACGTACTCGATGCAACCGGTAAGGGCGGCGATGTCGTCGGGGTCGATCGCCGGGAACATCGCGATGCGAAGCTGGTTGCGGCCAAGCTTGCGATAGCTCTCCGTGTCGACGATGCCATTGGAGCGTAGGACTTTGGCGACCAGGTCCGCATCGACGGATTGGTCGAAGTCGATTGTGCCTACGACATGCGAACGCTCGTCGGGCTTGGCGACAAAAGGCGTCGCGTACACGGTTGATTCGGCCCACCCGTAGAGGATCTCGGCCGAACGATCGCAGCGGCCGGCAGAAAACTCGAGGCCGCCATTGCCCAATATCCATTCGAGCTGGTTGAGCGCGAGCAGCAGCGTTGCGATGGCGGGGGTGTTGTAGGTCTGGTCGAGCCGGCTGTTGTCGAGCGCGACGTGAAGATCAAGGAACGCCGGCATAAAACGGCCCGACGCCTTTATGCGCTCGACCCGGGCCACCGCCCGGGGTGACAGGAGCGCCAACCAGAGGCCGCCGTCGGAAGCGAAACCCTTCTGGGGGGCGAAATAATAGACATCGAACTCGGAGGGTTCGACGCGCAACCCCGCCGCAGCGGAGGTGGCATCGACGGCCACGAGTGCACCGTCCTGGAAGCGGTCGGGCCGGCGGACCTCCATCATCACACCGGTCGAAGTTTCGTTGTGCGTCAGTGCGTATAAGTCGATGCCTTCGCGGCCCTCGGCGAGGGGGTGCGTACCAACAGGGCTTTCAATGACATCGGGACCCGACAGCCAGGGGGCGGCTTTGGCTGCGGCGGCGAACTTCGCAGAGAACTCCCCGAACGACAGGTGCTGGCTCCGTTGTTCGATCAAGCAGAAAGTCGCCACGTCCCAGAACGCCGTCGTACCGCCGTTGCCGAGCACGACCTCGTAGCCGTCAGGAAGGCTGAACAGTTCGCGCAGGCCGGAGCGGAGGCGGCCGACGACGGCCTTGACGGGCTGCTGGCGATGGCTCGTACCGAGGAGCGTGTTGGGGGGTGCGACCAGAGATTGCACGGCCTCTGCACGGATCTTGGAAGGCCCACTGCCGAAACGACCGTCGCCCGGCAGCATGCCACTTGGGACCACGATCTCGGGATTGCCTATCGAGGGCATACGGCCAGTCTGCCAGCAGGGACAAGGACCTGCAGCGCAAATAAACATCCGCTACGGTGCTGCTGTGCAGACAGGCCGGGACGTGCCCAATGCTGGTGCGTTGGCCGGGATAGCCCAGGTCGCGTCGACCTGCACGCTTTGCCGCCTTGCGGCCGGGCGGACGAACGTCGTGTTCGGGATGGGGAACCCGGCGGCCGACCTCATGTTCGTTGGCGAGGGGCCGGGTGAACAGGAGGACCGCCAGGGCTTACCCTTCGTCGGCCGCTCGGGGCAGCTCTTGGACCGGTTGGTATTGGAAGAGATGGGGCTCACGAGGAAGGATTTCTACATAGCGAACACGGTCAAGTGCCGCCCGCCGGGTAACCGTGACCCCCTCCCTGACGAGATCGAAGCCTGCTGGCCGTACCTGGAAAAGCAGTTGGAGCTGGTCGACCCGAGAGTCGTCGTGACGCTGGGCAATTTCGCGACGAAGCTATTGCTTGCCACCGCCGAGGGCATCAGCCGTTTGCGGGGCCGGGTCTACCCGTACCGCGGGGGCCAACTTGTCCCGACTTTCCACCCTTCTGCCGCGTTGCGGGGCGGTGGCCTGGTCGTAGCCCAGATGCGAGCCGATCTCGTGCGAGCCAAGGAGGCCCTCGGCGCGGACCGGCCTGCCCGTGCTCAACCGTCGTGAGGTCAGCGATGAGGCACCAGGTCCCTCCCGGTGCCCTCGTCGCCCTGGCACCTAACGCAGCCGAAATGAAACGTCTGGGCGCTGCGCTGGCCCCACTGCTGCGCCCGGGTGACACCGTGCTGCTGGGCGGCGACCTCGGGGCTGGCAAGACCACCTTCACTCAGGGCTTGGCGGCGGCGCTCGGGGTTGCCGGCCCGGTGACCAGCCCGACCTTCGTGCTCTTGCACAGCTACCGGACGAGTGCCGGATGGGACCTGTTGCACGCAGATGTCTGGCGGCTCGAGCAGCTCCAGGAGGTCATTGACCTCGCGATCCCCGAACTGCTCGAGGAAGGTGCCGTTGCGGTCGTGGAGTGGGGAGAGCTCGCCGCCCCCGCCCTGGCACCTGACTACCTGCACGTTGCGATCGACTTCGACCCCAGCGGTCCCGAGCCGGAAGGTGGACCAAGCGGCGATGCCGGCGGTGCCGGCGGTGCCGGGGGAGGTGCTGGCGGTGCCGGGGGTGCCGACGGTGGGCGACGGCTCGTTTTCAGCGCCCTCGGGCCGAGCTGGCTCGGACGGATGGCCGAACTGTCCGGCGCTCTCGCCGCGGAGGGCTAAGTCGATGATCGGGCCATGAGGCTGCTTGCCATCGAGACAGCCACTCGATTAGTCGGGTGCGCATTATGGGATGACGACGGGCTCATCGCTGCGAACCTGCTCGTCGCGGCCCAGCGCCACGTCGAGGTCCTAGTCCCTGCAATCGACGAGATCTGCCGGCAGGCCGGTATTTCGGTGGCGGACCTGGACGGGGTGGCCGTCGACATTGGCCCGGGATTGTTCACCGGTCTGCGAGTCGGGCTAGCCACCGCGACCACGATCGCACGTGCACGTAATATCCCGGCGGTGGGGGTAACGAGCCTTGAAGCTTTGGCTCACCCGCACCGGCGCCGGCGGGGGCCTCTGGCCGCGATCGTTGACGCAAGGCGCGGCGAGGTCTATTGGGCGCTTTTCGAAGGTGACGGCCAACGCCTTGTCGAGCTCCGCGCTCCCTCAGTTGCGCTCCCACAGGACGCCGCGCACGAAATAGCCGACGTCCTCGCGGTCGGGGACGGGGCCGTCCGCTACAGGGAGATCTTCGAGGCCGCTGGCAGCGAGGTGGCCGGTCCCGGCGCCATGTGGCCCTCGCCGATGGCGGTCGCCGAGCTGGGTATGGAGCGGATCTCCGGCCCAGCCTTCGATGCCGGCGCCCTGCCGGCGCCCCTTTACCTCCGCCAGGCTGACGTGCGGATCGGCTGGGACCAAGTGGGCGGGCGGGTGGGCAGCCCTGCCAGTTCCTCCGCGGACGAGCCCAAGCTGGGCCCATGAAAGCGCGCATCTCCGAACTCGGGAGCCCGCCGGTGATGATCGAGCCCATGCGGCGGCGCCACCTCCCAGCGGTGATCCGTATAGAGCACCGCGCGCACCCCAAACCCTGGTCGCTCGGTGTCTTCACGAGCGAGCTGGCCCAGGGTGATGCCCGTTATTACGTAGTTATGCGGGTAGACGGGAAGGTTGCCGGC
>DATKHZ010000367.1:0-7002 GCA_035509995.1 Acidimicrobiales bacterium
ATCGCCGGCGGGGTCGGGCCCGCTAAGTCCGGCGAGGAGTTTGTCCACGAGGTCGGTCCAGCTGTGCCGGGACAACTCGTCGAGCTCGGCTGGGAGAGCCCCAAAGCCGGCGCGACGGTAGAGGTGCGCCACGAGCGCCGGGTTCGTCGCCACGATTTACCGTACCCGCCGTAGCGCTTCGACCTCACATAGTGACGATATTTCGGAAATCCACGAAATTGACGAAATCAACAGGCGCTGCGGGCGCCCTGCGCATGGTTCAGGCTGCAGCTGTAATCTGCATATATGAGCGTGTCTTCCGATGTCGAGCGCTATACCGCACGTCTCGTGGATCCCGGCCGGGTGGCCAAGGTGATGGCGACCATGCCGGCCGAGGCCGTGGTGACCGATGTTGCGGATGTTTTCGACTTGCTCTCTGACACAGGCCGGCTGCGCCTGATCGTGGCGCTGCTCGGGGGGGAGTTGTGCGTTTCCGACCTAGCAGCCGCAGTCGGCCTGAGCGAGTCGGCAACCAGCCACGCCTTGCGGATCTTGCGTGCTCATCGCGTCGTCAAGGCGCGCAGGTCAGGTCGCATGGCGTTTTACGCTTTGGCTGACTCCCATGTGCGCAGGCTGCTCGAGCTCGCCCTGGCTCATGCCGCCCACACCAGTCTCGTGCACGAAGCGCACGACATGGCCCGAGGTGGGCATGGCTAAGGGCCACGAGCACCCCTCCGACGCGGCTGCGACGCAAGACCGGCGCTATATGGCGACCGCCCTGGGCCTGATCTGCTGCCTTATGGTCGGCGAGGTCCTCGCGGCGGCCCTTTCCGGTTCGCTCGCCTTGTTCGCTGACGCCGGGCACCTGCTGACAGACGTCGGCGCGCTGGCTGCGAGCCTGTGGGCGGCGCGCCTGGCCGCTCGCCCCGCCAAAGGGATCTGGACCTTCGGGCTGAAGCGTGCCGAGATCCTTTCGGCCGCGGTTAATGGCTTGAGCCTGGCCGCGATCGCTGTGGTCATAGCCGTCGAGGCCACCATGCGGCTACTTCACCCGACCCGCGTCGACGGCCTTGTGGTGCTTGTTGTGGCCCTGAGCGGCGCCATGGTCGACCTCGCCGCGACGCTCGAGCTGGCAAGAGCAAGCCGTACAAGCCTGAACGTCCGCGGGGCGTTCGTGCACATGGTCACAGACCTGTATGCGTTCGCTGGCACGGCGATCGCGGGTCTGGTGATCATGCTCACCGGTTTCCGTCGCGCCGACGCTTTGGCGTCCCTGGTCGTGGTCGCCTTGATGGCGAAGGCAGCTTGGTGCTTGCTCCGCGACTCGGGCAGGGTCCTTCTCCAAGGCGCTCCGGACCGCGTCGACCTCGGTGTCGTGAGGAGCCACCTCATGGAGGTGGAGCACGTGGTCGGGGTCCACGACCTGCACGCCTGGACCGTCACCTCGGGCTTACCGAGCCTTTCTGCGCATGTGGTAGTGGACGACAGCTGTTTCGCAACCGGGCACGCGCCCCAAATCCTCGACCAGCTCCAGGCCTGCGTGGGTTCCCATTTCGAAGTGGAGCACGCCACCTTCCAGCTCGAGCCGGCGACCCACGCCGGTCACGAAACCGGCACACACGGATGAGCCACTAGGCCCGGGCTCGCATTCCCGGTCGGCAATATCAACCAGGCCGTCGCGACCCGAGTGGGCCTCCGGTGATGGGGCGGAGGAGGCGGCGCAGGTACAGCCGGACCGCCGGGGCGTGTTCACCCAACAACCTCCTGGCGGCCAGGCCGAGGAACCGCCGGCCGCGCGCCACGACAAGCAGCTCGGCTGGCTCGAGGGGCCCGACGGGCCCAGGGTTGCCTACATCGTCGCTGACGCGGCGGAGGCCGGAACCGGCGGAGGGGTCGACAGTCCGCACTGCGGGCGTGCCGGCCTCGCGCAACCCGCGAGCCGCTTCTTCGGAGCTCGCGGTGACGGGCTCCACTAAAGGCCACAGCATTGCCAGTACGTCTCGGCCGAGGCCCAGCTCACCTGTTACGACTATTTCTGCTGTCTCGAAGCCGCTAAGAGCCCGAGCGAGCGCTCGTGCAGTGCGGGCGGCATTTCGCGCGCCGAAGGGCCAGCCGGGCTCCAGGCACAGCACTACCTCATTGCAGGCGTGCGCAACGCGCAGCTTGGCAAGCTCGCGGGCGACTGCTGGCCCCGCGAACGGGACAACGAACGGCGCAGCGCTCGGGCGAGGGGACACGACGACTACCTCCGCTCCGGCGTCCCAGGCTCGCCGAACCGCTGCCACCGTGGCCGCGGCCGGAGCACCGGGGACGGGAGGATAGCTCCCTACGACCAGCGCCCTGCGCCAAGGCGCTTTGGGAACAGTTGCTCTCTGCGCGAGCGGTTCCTGCGCGGTGGCGCTTCGAGCAGTCATAAAGCCGCGTGCAAGCTCGCCTCCATGCGGTCGAGCACAGTTGGCCAGGTGTAGTTCTCGAGCACGTAGCGCCTGCCCGCCGCCGCCATCTCAGCAGCCGCTTCCGGCTTGGAGGCCACAAAACGGAGGTGCGATGCGAGCTCTTCAGCGTCGGAGAACATGAGACCGCCACCCGAACGACGGCAATGCCAGGAGACCACCTCGCTCTCGGCGAGCCCTATCACGGGTGTGCCGGCCAGCCACGCCTCCATGATCGTCCGTGAAAAACTCTCCATACGGCTCGGTTGAACGTAGGCGGTTGCCGCCGCAAAGGCATCATTTCGTTCTTCATCGCTGACAAAGCCGAGATCAATGACCCTTCCCGCCGGCGACATCTGAACGCCCAAATCCGCAAGCTTTCCTTTGCCTATCGTCACCAGGTCGACGTCGAGATCCCCGTCCTGGACCGCCCCGGCGAACGCCTCAAGGAGAAAGCCGGTCCCTTTTTCCTGTTCGCGCCGCCCCGCGTAGAGCACGAAAGGGCGCTTCAATCGGTGCTTTTCCATGAACCCGGCGGGGTCGTAGTGAGAGGGTACCGGGACCCCGGCGCCAGTCACAGTGTGCCTGATGGCGACCGGGCCGAGCCTGTGGGCCAGTAAGTGCTCCGGCCCCGAAAGAAACCACACGAGTTGCGGATCTGCCAGAACTGGCCGCAATACGTCCAAGCGGGCGTAGAGCTCGTCGTGAAGGCACGGGATAACTACAGCTCGCTCTGCTACAAATGGCGCGCAAACACTTGTCGTCCAGAACATATAAGGGGAAAAGACGATCGCGTCGTATTGCTTGCCGTAGCGCAGGATGTACTCGAACAACGCTGGTGCGCCGAATTGAAAGCCGAGCCAGCTCACCTGGTGGTCCAGGTCAGGGATCTTGCCGGCGTGTATGGAAAGCTGTGCCTTTAGGGCCGGCCGACTGTAATGGCGAAGCACAGGAAAGCGCCGGACAACCATGCCATTTTCTTCAGACGTCCCCTCGGGCAGCTCGTTTTCCCATGTGTAATGGTCGATCGCGCAGGTGGTTATCACCTCGACGTCGTGACCCCGGCCCGCAAGGCCGAAAGCAGCCTCACGGCAGACTGCCTCTGAACCCCCGAGCACTCCCGGGCCAAAGCGGGGCGGGACGAACGCCAGCTTCATCAATAAGCCGGCAGTGCCCAGGTGTTGTTCACGGGGCCAGCGTCGTTGGCACCGCTATCTCAGCTCGCAAGGTAGCCCTCTATGCCCGCGAGGAGCTGTTTGGAAGTATTGGCCAGAGAAAAATCTGCAGCCCTCTCGCGGCCGGCCCTCACGAGGCGTTCACGTGCTTGTCCCGGCCGCATGACCTTCTCCACAGCCTCAGCAACAGTAAGGGGATCCTTGTCGTCCAACAGCACACCGGTTCCGCCGAGAGTTTCGGGGACTGCTGCGGCAGCATAGGCCACCACCGGCACGCCGAGTTCCATGGCCTCCATGATCGGGACACAAAAACCTTCGTGCTCGGAGAGGCACACGAAGACGTCGGTCACCGCCCAGTGCGCCAGCAGCTCAGCTGCGTTGAGCCCGCTCAGGATCTCGACGCTGTCGCCCAGTTCCAACTCGCCCACCATCCGCTCGAGGGCTCGCAGATAGTGGGGTGACGTGGCGCCGCCAACGAGGGTCAGGCGTGCTCCCGGGTCGAACACGCGGCGATAAACGGCAAAGGCCCCGATCACGTCGTGCTGGCACTTGTTGGGAGCGACCCGGCCGACGAAGAGCCAGTGCGTCCCGGATTGGTCGCGTCGCCGGCGCAACCGGTCAAGGGCCCCCGGGTCGGGCGGCCGGTGGTACTCCTCGAGGTCGACCAGCAGCGGGCAGACGACGGCTTCGTGATAACCGCATTCGACCAGCTCGGCGGCGTTGTACCCAGAGTCCGCAAAGGAAAACGGGATGTGAGGTGCGAGCATCGAAAGCTCCCGTCGGGCGTCCTCTATTGCGGTAGCGATTGCCGGCTCCCAGCGAGCGAAGTAGAGCGCTGGAGTGATGTTGTGGTAGTGGCTGATCAGGGCCTCGCCGGCCTGCGCGCGCTGCTGAAGCCATTTGGCCATTGGAGAGTTGGTCGAGGACTGATAGAGGAGCAGTCGGTCTTCGCCGGGGCGACGAGGGTCCTCCAGGTACGGCTTCGCCTCCCGGCCGAGGGGGGGGTGGGTGTGCTCCGCCCAGATGTCGGACTTGTAGCCAGCTTCGCGGAGCACCCGGCGGGTTTGCAAGGTGTGGTTGCCGATGGCGTCGTGCGGGGCAAACGTCGGCAGGTACTGGTCGATCCTCACTGGCGCGTCCTCACTGTCCTCACTGTCCTCCATCTACTCATTGTTCCGACTTCCCCGGGGACGTCTTCCTGGGGTGCGGGCCGCCCGTGCGGGCGCCGGCTTCGTGGGTGCAGGTTCCGTCTCCGCGACAGTTGGCACCCGCTCCAGGCGTTTCAGGCGTTCCTCGAGCGCACCAAGGCGTACTGACAGCTCGTCGGAGACCGAAACCAGCGCGTCAGTCCTCTTGGCGAGCGCGTCACCAAGGTCGGCCACGCTTTTCCCGAAGGCGTTCAGCTGTTCGGCGAGGTAGCGCATGTACCAAAGCGAGAGGCGTTTCACGCCTGTTTTGACAAGCTCCAGCTCGCGCCGGCGGCTCGTCACGGGGACCTCTACGTCGAAAGTTGCGACGTTGCGCACCGCTTGCACGGCTCCGCTGAGGTCCTCTGGAGCAGGCTCCCTGGCGCTCAGGCGCTTCGTCGTCTGACGGACCTTCTCGATGTACAGGAGGGCCTCAGGGCTCAGGTCAGGCGCGTTAACGGCGGGCGCGCGTCCGCCATTGCTATTTGGCATACGGGATACTCAGGTTAGCGTGTGACGCTCCCCCAACAGCGCATGGCACCTGAGACCTGGGCTGCTAGCGTTTGGAGGTGGCGCTCCCAACTGCTCCGCCGCAACCAGAGACCTACCGCGGGGTGCATTTCGAAATACCCCCCCACGAGCCGTCGGCCGGAGGGCGAGCGGGACGGCAACCATGGTCGCTCGGGGGGCTGGGCGTTGCATTGGTGAGCGGCCTGGCAACGCTGTTCGGCTGGAGGACCGACCCTTGGCGCCCGGTCTACGCCGGCCTCAGCTCATGGCAGTCGGGCCTGGCGCTCGGATTTGTGCACCGGCTCCAGTGGGGCCCGCAGGTCATCTTCACGTTTGGGCCGTACGGCTTCGTCGAGGACATCCTGTCCATGTTCCGGGTTACCGCTGCCCTGGGGTTCCTCTACGGCCTGATCATCACGTGGGCCCTGGCAGCGCTGATCGTGTCGACCCTGCGCAAGCCCTGGGGCCTCGTTCCAGCGGGCGCAGTGGCCTGGGTGTCGGTGACTATTGCTGGCAACCTGCTCGAGGCGTCCGAACTTGCGCTCGCGACAGCTCTTGGGCTCGCGCTCGCATCGCTAAGAGCGACGAGCGAACGGGGACGGCTCGGCCTGCTCGCCGCCCTCGGGGCGCTGGCGGGCTTCCAGATCCTCGTGGAAATAAACGTTGGCATTGTGACCTCGGCCCTCGCGGCCCTGACAGTCATAGGAGCCACGGGGGCAAGCCCCGGCGCTTGGCGCGAACACTCGCGGCTGCGAGCGGCTTTGGTCGCCGGAGTGGCCTTTTTGGCGGCGCTCGGGACGGCGCTGGTCGCTGGGGGACAGAGCGTCAGCAACTTCGCGAGCTACGTGCGTGGTTCGCTGGCTGTCGCGCTCGGCTACGCGCCAGCGATGAGCTCCTCCGGAGGGCGCCAGGCCGAGGTTTGGTACGCCGTGGTGGACGTCGTACTGCTCGCAGGCGTTTTCGCGTTGGCGCTCGTCGGGAGGCCTGCCCGGGAAAAGGCCGCCGTTTCCTTGATGCTCCTGGGATGGGCTTGGGAGGTGGTGAAAGAGGGTTTCGTGCGCCACGACCTCCACGACTTGACGTTCTTCGGGCTCTTCGTCGTGGCGCTCTGCCTGGCTCGGCTCCCACGCTCCCTCGTACCGCTCCAAGCCGGCGCGATCGCTCTCGCTGCGCTACTGGCGTGTACCGCCAACGGTGGGCCACCTGCCTCGCTCCACTCTCCCCGCGAGGCCGCCCGCGCTCTTGTCCAGGAAGTACGCGACCTGGTCGTCCAGTCGCGGTGGGACCATCAAGAGGCGGTTGCGCGGGAACAAGTCCGCCTGACCGGTGCCGCCCTTGCGCCAGACCTGCTCACGTCGCTCCGGGGGTACTCGGTGGCAAACGAACCCTGGGAAGACGCGCTAAGTGTCGCCTACCCGCAGCTCCACTGGGACCCTCTACCCGTCCTCCAGTCCTATAGCGCCTACACAAGCTACCTTGACGACCTCGACGCTTCCTTCCTCTCGTCAGCGCGCGCCCCGCAGAGGCTCCTCTACCGGCCGGCAACGATCGACCTGCGCGACGCTTTTTGGGATCCGCCCGCCGCCATCGAAGCGATGTACTGCCACTACGAGCAGGTCGGCGTCAGCCAGCAATCGGAGGTGCTGGCACGGGTGCCGGACCGTTGCGGCCAAGCAAAGGTCATAGGCGTGGTGAAGGCCACCTTTGGCCAGCTCATTC
>DATKHZ010000368.1:0-6409 GCA_035509995.1 Acidimicrobiales bacterium
TTCCTCAAGATCGATAAGGGGCTCCAGCCCGAAGCCGACGGCGTGCAACTCATGCGACCCATCCCGAACCTTCAGCCGCTCCTCGCCCGGGCCCGGGGCCTCGACGTGTTCGGCACCAAGATGCGCTCGTTTATCAAGCAACCCGACAAGGACGGTATCTCCGCCGTCGTCGCCCAACAGTTCGAATTGGCCTTAGATGTATTGGCGACGGGGTTGGTGCCCATTATCGAGCCTGAGATCGACATTTATAGTGCCGGGAAAACCGAGGCCGAGAAGCTACTGAAGGAGGCGATCCGCGACGCCCTCGCCTCGCTCCCGAGCGGCGCCCAGGTCATCTTGAAACTGTCGCTGCCGAACGAGGACGGCTTCTACGCCGACCTGGTGGCCGACCGCCGAGTGCTCCGGGTTCTCGCCTTGTCGGGCGGCTACAGCCGGGCCGAGGCAGTCCAGATCCTGGCCCGCAACCACTCCGTGATTGCCAGCTTCTCCCGGGCCCTTCTCGAGGGGCTCGACGTGAGCCAGAGCGATGACGAGTTCGACTCCACCCTCGACGCCTCCATCGAGCAGATCTTTCAGGCGTCCATAACCTGACGGTCCACATCCGTCAGAGCGTCGACCTTTCGCAGCGGGGGCCATACTGGTTGTCGTCGACCGCCTGACGTCACGGAGATCACCCTGATTCCTCGACGGACGAGCTTGATGGCCAGTGCGGGGGGGCCCAGTCCCCTTTTGGGTCGGTGGTTTGGCCCACTTCGATCAGATGACCGTCGGGATCGCGGAGGTAGCAACGGATCTCGTACGGGTGCTGTTTCGGCGGCGTCAGGAATTGAGCACCCCTAGCGCTCCATTCGGCGTACACGGCTTCGATGTCTTTGACCCGAATATTTAGGAAGCTGCTGACCCGGTCGGGATCACGAGGCGTCTCCAGGGTGACCGAAGGCTTGTCGTCGGTCGGGCCTCCGCCGACGTTGATGATGATCCAGCTGTTGGCTAGCGCGACATAGGTCAGCCCTCCGGGGCCGGAGAAGGCCACCCTGCCTCCTAGCACCTCCGTGTAGAAGCGCCGAGAGCGCTCGACATCGTCCGAGACGACGAAGTGGGCCAGCACCATTTCCTCTGGGGGCGTCGGGATCTCGGCCATCTGCTACCTCCATCGGTTGGGTCTCACCCGCTTGGGACGGGGTCTGGTCACCTCAACGGCTGAGTCATGGCCGGGCCATCTGCGCCTGCATCGGTGGCGTGGGTGGGGACATGCTGGCGATTTGCATGCGGAGTGCTTTGAAGGCCGAGCCGAAGATCCCCGAGAAGCTGGGGAACGGCTGGATGGTGTCGCTCAGCACTTCCAGCGGGACGCGGGCGCGTATCGCGAGCGTCGCCTGCTGCAGCCACTCGCCAGCCTCGGCTCCGAGGGCATAGGCGCCGGTAAGCCGTGTGCCGTCGCTGAGCAACGTCAAGAACCCGTTCGACTTGGCGTAGGCGTGGGTGTAGGTGGCGGTCTTGGGTACCTCCGACAAGAGCGTAGTGGTGCTGTAGGGCGCCTCCGCGGCACCGACTGCGGCGGCCTGCGGGTCGGTGTAGGTGACGCGGGGAACCGCTTCGTAGTTCGCCGGGTGGTTCTCTCCGGCGATGTTCGCCGCGACCACGTCGCCCTCGTACTCGCCGACGTGGGTCAGGGGCCAGATCCCGGTGACATCGCCGATGGCCCAGATCCGCTCGCCGGCGCGCAGGTACTCGTCGACCCGGATCCCGTGCCGGTCGGCCTCGATGCCGACTGTTTCGAGCCCGATCCCTTCGACCCGGGGACGACGACCGGTCGCCACCAGCAGTCGCTCACCTCGCACCTCGGTGCCGTCCGAGAGCCTCAACACGTAGTCGTCCCCGTCTCGCAGGGCCTCGGCCGCGCTGACTCCGAGGCGCAGCTCGACCCCGTCTCTGCGCAGTGCTTCGGCGAGCGCCTCGCCGAGCCGGGCGGGCTCCCGTGGGATCAGCCGATCGGCGCCCTCGACGAGCACCGCTTCACCACCGAGACGCTCTACCACCTGGGCGATCTCGACACCGGCCGACCCGCCGCCGAGCACGATCAGGCGGCGGGGGACCGCCTTCATGGCCGTCGCCTCCCGCGTGCCCCATACCCCCTGCAGAGCGTCGAGCCCTGGGACGGGTGGCACGACCGGATCGGAGCCCGTCGCCACGACGATGTGCTCGGCAGTGTGCCGGGTGCCGTCCACTTCGACCACGCCGGGCCCGGCCAGCCGGCCGACGCCACGGATGAGCGCGATGCCCCGGTCCGCCAGCCACTTTTCTTGTCCTGCATCCGAATAGTCAGACACCATGTAGTCCCGCCAGTCCAGCGCCGCCTGCACGTTCACCTGGGCGAAGGCACCGACATCGCGGGCGCCCTGGACTGCCTCGCCCGGGCGCAAGAGCGACTTGGAGGGGATGCAAGCCCAGTAGGAGCATTCGCCGCCAACCAGTTCCCGCTCGACCACCGCGACCCGAAGCCCCCGCGCCGCGATAGCCCCTGCGCAATGCTCGCCCGGCGCACCGCCGCCCAGCACGATGACGTCGAAGTCGCTCACCTGGGCAGCTCCTGACCGGTCTGCTCGCGCACCATGTACTCGGCGTACCAGTCGGGCCAGTCCGGGTCGGCCCCGCCGAGGCGCTTCTCGTGCTCGCCGTGGGCCGACGCGGCGCGTCGCAAGGCCCCCGCCAGGTCACCGGCGGAGTCGAACGAGGTGGTGCCCGGATCAAGCCGGCCCGGGAGGCGATCGGTGACCTCCTGGAGCAGCCAGCTGTTGCCGTCGGGGTCCTCGAACGTCGCGAAAGAACTGTAACTCTTGTGATCCGGGCCCGGCCCGTTGACCCGACCGCTCGCCCCGTCGGGATCGAGTTGCGCCCCCGGAGCTCCCGAGTGGAATATCTCGCTGACCTTAGCGCCCCGGCTCATGAGCTCGTCACGCCCGGCATCGATGTTGGACACGATCAGGTAGAGGCCATGGGCAGATCCGGGTGGGGCAGCGGTGATTCACGGGGATGACGACCACCTCGAGCTTCAGGTCGACCGGGTCGCGACCTGACGTCCCAACGGTGTCGCCGTTCTGTCCGTCCACGGTGCTCATCGGGCCTCCTCCCGTCGGCTCCAACTGCATTGTCGCGCCGGAGCGATCGCTTTGCACCCGGGACGGTTGTTGTTTCGCATCGTGGGGCGGCGCCAATACCAGTAGCCCTTGTAAACCTTGAAGATCTTGAGCCCGGGCTCGACTCAAGGCGCTGGGGCGGCGCCGCCTATCGGCCGCTCCGCTGTCGCTTCGGGCTGCGAGTGTCTTGGTGGAAGCCTGCGACGGTACTCCGAATGATCATTTCCAGGAACTTGGCGCCGATCGGCTCTCGCGAGAACCAGCGGCGGTAGAAAAGCGGCCCAAGGAGGCCAGCGGCGATGGCGTCTCGGTCAGCTGTCGACGGGATCTCCCCTCTTAGTGCAGCTCGGTCGAGCGCCAATCTCAACGGAGCGGCATGTCCGCGTTGAATCTTGCTGTGGATGTCGGCAAACGCAGGATCATGTTCGGCGGCATCGACGATCGAGGGCACGATTGACGACCAGCGAGCTGTACCGAGCAGCCCGGCGATGTTCGTCAAGACCGCCCTGACGTCTCCTTCGAGCGAACCGGTGTCAGGCGGCGCTTCCTCGCCGTCAGTCATCCGCGAGCAGGCGTCAATAACGAGAGCGGAACGGTTAGGCCAGTGCCGATAGATGGTGGTCTTCGCCACCCCCGAACGTCGGGATATCTCGTCGATGGTGAGTTCATCCAGCCCGGCCTCGGTCAGCAGGTCGAGGGTCGTCGTGAGCACGCGCTCGCGCGACACGAGAACTCGGGGGTCAAGGGCCACCTCGCGCAAAAGCGGCGCTCGGCCTTCGCGGGAGCTCTTCTTCGCCATGCAGAATCTCGACTTTCGGAATTGACTACACCACTACGCTACGGTATCGTAGCGATACGTACGATACCACATACGAGAGGAGAGCGAGGCAATGGATTTCACCTCTATCCGCATGATTAGCGACGATCTCGAGCCGTTGGTCAGCTTCTACGAGCAGGTCACCGGGGTCCCGGCCGTCTGGCCGGCGCCAGTCTTCGCTGAGGTGCACCTTCCGTCTTGCACCATCGCCTTTGGCCACACTCAGACGGCGCAGTTGTTCAACAACTCGGCTCGCCCAGCGGACAACCATACCGTGATCATCGAGTTCCTCGTCGATGATGTGGACAAAGAATTCGAACGGCTTAAGACGCTCGTCAGCGAGTGGGTGCAGGAGCCAACGACCATGCCTTGGGGGAACCGCTCCATCCTGTTCCGCGACCCCGACAACAACCTCGTCAACCTCTTTACCCCCGTCACTGAAGAAGCCCTCAAGAGGTTCGGCGAACCGAGTGCGAGAACGCAAGTTGCCGCTAAGTCGGTGAATGTCGGTACCAATCTGGCAACCAATTGAGGAGAGAGAGCTCAGATGGCCGAAACCTCCGGCGTCGATAAGTTCGACAAGTATCGAACTCAGCCTCTCTGAGACTACTTTCGTTGGTCACTCCTTGGTCGAGCCCGCCAGCATCCCGGTGACCAACGCTCGCTGCGCGAAGAAGAAAATGATGAAGACCGGGGCGATGGCCACGAGCGTGGCCATCGCCAGCTCGGGCCGCAGGACCGGGCTGGCGGCCGCGGACGCAACGGGATTGAAGGCGGCCGTTGAGGAAATGAGGTAATCCAGGCCGACCGGGAGCGGGTACTGCCTGTCGGTATAGAACATCACGAAGGGGAGGAAAAAATTGGTCCAGTCCGAGACGAAGGCGAAGAACCCGACGAGCGCCACTATTGGTCGGGCCAAGGGCAACGCGACGTGGCGGAATACCCCCCACTCGTTACAACCGTCGACTCTGGCCGCGGCCAGGAGTTCCTTGGGGATCGTCGATGAGAAAAAAATGTAGGAAAGGTAGACCCCGAAGGGGAAGAGACCAAACGGTAGGACCACCGACCAAGCCGAGTTCGAGAGATGCAAGAGGTTCATCTCCAAGAACAGCGGGAGCACGAGGGCGCTGGCGGGCATGATCATCACGATCAGGGTGATGCTGAGAAGCACCTTCCGGCCGATGAACTGCGTCAGCGCCAAGCCATAGCCCGCCGGGACCGCGCAGGCGAGCGCCAGCAACACGCCGCCGACAGAGTACCGGGCCGAGTTCCATAGCCACACCAGCAGCTCATGGGCCTGGAACGCGTAGATCTCGTCCCATGTCCGAAGAAAGCTGTGGAAAGACCCCAACGCAAGCGGGTTCCAGTAAACCAACTGGTGGTCCGTCTTGGTGGGCGCGAGGAAGAGCCAGATCACCGGGACCACGAAGAAGCCCGTGAAGGCCAGCATCACGATGAACCACGCCAACAACGCCCCCACACGGCGGCTCGGCAGCCGTCGGCGTCGACGGGCGGGCCCAGCCGCGAGCGACGCGCGAGTTGCCGGCTCGTTTCTCAGCGGCTGCGCAGTTACGTGGGCCATATGGTCGAAGCTCCTTTAGTCGAGCTGGAACAACTTGGAGCGGAACACGAGCAGGGTCGCCGCCATCAGGCCGACGATCAGGAGGTCGACTGAGATCGCGGCGGCGTAGTTGAAGTTCCCGTTTTGAGTGGCGAGATAATAGGCCAGCTGGTTGGGCGACCAAGTAGGGCTCACCATGCCCAAGCTGGCTGCGCCGAGGAGCTGGGGCTCTACGAACAGCTGCGTCCCGGCAGCGAAGGCGAGGATCAACATGAAAACGACCCACCTCTTGATCAGAGGCAGCTTGATCCGGACGGCGAGCTGCCAGGCGTTAGCGCCGTCGATCTTGGCAGAGTCGATCACCTCGTCGGAGATGTTGTTGAGGGCCCCGTTCATCACCACGATCCAGCCACCCGCGCCGGTCCAGAAAGCAATCACCGCGAAGATGACCGGCAGGTGCCCCGGTGCGATCGTTTGGGGCATGCTGGAATAGTGGAGCCGCGAGAGCGCAAAATGCCAAGGGCTGATATCCGGGTCGAGCATGAAGGCCCAGACCAGGACGCTCGCTGAGCCGGCGAGCGCACCGGGAAGGTAGAACAGGAACCGGAAAAAGGGGACCGTCCTTCGTACCCCGCCGTGCAACAGCAGAGCCAATGCCAGCACCAGCACAACCAGCACGACGAGCCAGATCGCCAAGTAAACCGCGATGTGCTCGAAGGCGGGCAGGAACCGGAAGTCTCTCCCGGTGGTGAAGAAGTTGGAGAGGCCGGCCCACTGGGCAAAGCTGACGGGCCCCACACTCACCCGTCTGCCTGCGGCCTTGGTAAAGGCCAGGTAGACGGCGTAGGCGGTCGGTAAGACGCCGAAAAGAATAAGCAGTACTAGGTAAACGGC
>DATKHZ010000369.1:0-2011 GCA_035509995.1 Acidimicrobiales bacterium
TCCTGACGGTCCACTGCAAAGACAAGCGGCTCAAGGGCGTCGACTTGGAAGTGGTTGCTAGGGGCACCCCGGGGTTCTCGGGGGCAGACCTCGCGAACCTGGCCAACGAGGCTGCGATAGTGGCCGTCCGCAATAACCGCGAGATCCTCCAGCCATCGGACTTCGACGAAGCCCGCGACCGGATAATCCTGGGCCGGCGGGAAGGGTCGAACGTGCTGCTGCCCGAAGAGAAGCACGCCGTCGCCGTCCACGAGGCGGGTCATGCCCTGGTGGCCGCTCTCTCGCCGAAAGCAGACCCGGTGGCGAAAGTGACGATCCTCCCGGCAGGCCAAAGCCTTGGGGTCACCGAGCAGCTCCCTCTCGTCGAACGCCACCTCTACGGCGAGGATTACCTGAACACCAGCCTCGCAGTCCGCCTGGGTGGGAGGGCCGCGGAGCTCGTGGAGCTCGGGCAGGGCTCCACTGGCGCGTCCAACGACCTGGCGGGGGCGACCGAACTCGCCGTACGGATGGTGCGCGAGTTCGGGCTGTCGAAGGCGCTCGGACCCGTTGGTTACCCGGAGGGCGGGTCGGTGTTCCTGGGCGGCGGGGGCTCCGGGCTTTCAAGCCGGCCCTTCGCTGAGGAGACCCAGGCAAAGATCGATTCCGAGGTCTCGGCGTTGTTGAGCACGGCTGAAAAGCGAGCGGTCGAGTTGCTGACCAAGAACCGAGACAAGCTTCGGCGGCTGACCGACCTGTTGCTCAGCAAGGAGACGGTCGACGGTTCAGACGTCTACGGCATCGCCGGCGTCCCTGAACCAAAGGGGATCGAAACGGGGTCCACCCTGGCACCTGAGCGGGCGGCAGCATCCAGCGCCACGCCCACAGCCTAAGAACCGCTCTTCCCTCATCGTTGTTTTCGGTGTGAGGGAAGAGCGGACCGCGTCCGGGCTTTAGTAGCAAACCTAGGTGCCCGCTATGGCTGCGACGGGCAGGTTGGAAGTGAGCCCAGCGGGCTGTGGGGCGGCCTGGGCGTCACCGAATGTGTACACGTGGCCGTCCGAACCCGCCATGTAATAGCCGCCGTTGTCGGGCGTGAGAGCTATGCCCACGATGTTGGCGACGCGGATGCCTTCGCCGGGAAGCGAGCCGTAGAAACGGACGCCCGTACCGAAGTTGAACGCTCCGCCATCGGCGCCGACGAGGATATAACCGGTGCCCGCCGACGAGGGCAGGATGGCCCGGACGTCGTGTACGTGCTTGTGGATACCGGGCAGAGAGCCGTAGAAGTGGCTCTGCCCAAAGCTGAACACGCCGCCGTCCGCGCCGACCAGGAGGTACCCCGCTCCGCTAGGAGTTGCCACCATGCCGACGACATCGTGGACGCGGACGTGGATCCCGGGCAACGAGCCGGCGAACTTGGCATCCCCGAAGGTGAAGAAGCCGCCGTCCGCACCGACCAGGTAATAACCTTGGCCGTTGCTGGTAGGGGCGATAGCAACGATGTCCTTGACGTGCTTGCCGAGGTCTGGCAGGTCGCCGTAGAACTGAGCATCACCGAAGGCACTGACCATGCCGTTCGCCGTTACCACCCAATAGCCCTTGGTCGTCGGGGTGCCCGCGATACCTACCACGGGCCCAGTCACGGCCGAAGTAGCGACGTTGCCGTAGCTCTGGGCGGCGCCGTTGCCAAAAATCTGGCCATTAGCGGTGGCCAACCAGTAACCATCGCCGGGGAGGTTGATGGTCTCGGCATACGCCCCCGAGGTCGAGGCGAGGTATACGCCGCTACCGGAGTAGGAGGCACTGACTGTGAAAGTCCCGGCCGAGTAGTTGGTCGTGGTACAAATGGCCTGGCCGCTCGAGACCGAAACCCCGACATTCGTGCACCCCGAGATGGCCGTACCGTTTTCGACGAAAGTCACGGTCCCGCCTGTGGGCTTGGGCGAGATAGTGGCCGCGTATGTCACCGAGGTCCCGATTGCGCCAGGGTTCGCCGAGGAAGAAACGACGACGGAGGTATTTTTGGCCG
>DATKHZ010000370.1:0-3884 GCA_035509995.1 Acidimicrobiales bacterium
TCGGCCATGCGGAGAGGCGGGCTGAGGAGGTAGCCAATCGTTTCTTCGACCACCTGGCGGTAGCGCGGCGAGAGTGTCAACTGCCAGGCGTGGGTGTACACCAGGACGAGCAGCGCATTGTCGTAAAGCATCTTTTCGAAATGGGGCGCGAGCCAGCGCCGGTCGGTGCTGTAACGCGCGAAGCCCCCGGCCAGGTGGTCGTAAATACCACCGGAGCTCATTGCGTCGAGTGTCCGGCGCAGAGCATCGAGCGAGGCGACGTCGCCGGAGCGCCACGAGTTCTGCGCCAAGACTTCGAGCGTTGTGGGCTGGGGGAACTTGGGGGCTCCACCGAAGCCGCCCCATTGCGGGTCATACCGGGCGAGGAGCGCTTCGGCCGCGCGAGCGACGGCACCGGCTCCCGGCCGCGCATGGCTACCGCGCTCGCTCGGCCCTTCTGACCAGCCCGGGAGCTCGGAACCTGACCAGCCCGCGAGCTCGGAACCTTGGCGGACAGCGTCGGCCAATCGTCCCGCGTCGCTTTCCAGGTCCGCCCGCTGAGACTCCCACAGTTCGCCTACGCGGCGCAGCAGGCCGAGGAAGCGGCTTTTTGGAAGATAGGTGCCGGTCCAAAACGGTCGCCCGTCGGCCAGGGCGATGACCGTCATGGGCCACCCGCCTCCCGCGCCCGCAAGCTGCACGGCTTCCATGTAGACCGCGTCGACATCGGGACGTTCTTCCCGGTCCACCTTGATGGCGACGAAGCCGGCGTTAAGCACCTCGGCGACCTCGGCGTCTTCGAAGCTCTCATGGGCCATCACGTGGCACCAGTGGCAGGCCGAATACCCCACCGATATGAGCAAAGGGACGTCGCGCAGACGCGCTGCGGCGAAGGCTTCGTCTGACCAGGGCCACCAGTCGACGGGGTTATCAGCGTGCTGGCGCAGGTAAGGGCTTGGCTCATCGGCCAAGCGGTTGGGCGCCACCAGGCCAATTTACCGGTGCTCCGATCCGGGTGGTGCCAGAGCCGCAACCTGGCGCATGGCGCCTCCGCGGCTACGCCAGCCAGGTGGGGGGCAGCGCTGTAATCCTGGCGCGGCGCCCCGGAAATCAACCACCGCCAGCGATGCCGTAAGCCAGCGATGCCGTAAGGTCGTGATGATGAGCTACTACCCGGAGCCGGTGACCGTGATCGGTAGGTCGGCTTACGTCACCGTGGCCATCCCCGGGGGGACCAAGGCGGGTGAAGTGATCATCCGTGTGAGCGGAGGGACCGAGTCGTATATCGCCTTTGCCGACCAACCGGTCGAAGTAGGCGCGCAAGTCGTCGTGGTGGCCGACCGGGGAGCGCGTACGTTGTTCGTTGCCCCGTTATGAAACAACCACTAGCACCCCAGTAGAAAGAGCAATTTTATGTTTGGCTGGCATGTCCCCTCCCCCAACGAAGCGATGCTTATTTCCGGCGGCCGGCGCCATGGCGACGCGCCCTTCCGCATAATCGTAGGCCACGGCGCCTTTGCCGTGCCCGTACGTAACAAGACCTATTTCCTAACCCTGGCGATGCAGGAGGCAGAAGTCGCCGAGCCCTGCGTGACCCAGCAGGGCATAACCCTGCAAGTACGGGCCGTTATCGCCTTCAAGGTCGGCGACGACAACGAGTCGATAGCAAATGCCGGCCGCCGCTTCCTCGACGACCAGGACTCTATGCCGGAGCTGGTTGGCCGTATTTTCGCGGGCCACCTTCGCTCTGTCGTGGGCTCGATGACCGTCGAGGACATCATTCGCGAGCGCCAGAAGCTCGCTGCCGAGGTCCTTGACGCCTCGAAGCCGGAAATGGCAAAACTGGGTTTTGTCGTCGACGCTTTCCAGATCGAGTCGATGGACGACGGCCAAGCCGGCTACATAAAGGCGCTTTCGCAGCCACATATAGCAGCGGTCAACCAGAACGCCCAAGTAGCTCAGGCGCAAGCAGACCAAGCGGCATCGAAAGTCCGCCAGGAGTCGGACCGCAACCAGGCCGATTACCAGCAGCAGACAGCGGTCGCCAAGGCCGAGTACCAGGCCCAGATCGACCGGGCCCAACAGACTGCGGCCCAAGCCGGCCCCCTCGCTCAGGCGAAAGCCCAGCAGGATGTCCTGTCTGAGCAGGCCAAGGTTGCCCAGGCGCAGGCTGAGCTGCGCCGCCAGCAGCTCGTGGCCGAGGTCGTCCGGCCCGCTGAGGCCGAAGCAGAAAAGGTACGGACCCTTGCAAAGGCCAACGCGGACGCGATCCGCCTGCAGGCCGAAGCGACGGCCTCTTCGGGTGGGGTTGTTCTCGAGCGCATGCTTGTCGAAAAGATGCCGGAGATCCTCGGCGCGGCCGCCGGCGAGCTCCGCCAGGCGAACGTGACAATTCTCAACGGCTCGCAGGGATTGGGCGACCTCGTGGCCGGCCTCGCCGCGCAAGCTACCTCGATCCTGGAGATCGTGCGGAAGGGCAACGGGACAGCGGCTGACGTGTTCGCGGCCGGCCTCAGCGCCGGCGCCGGCGCCAGTCAAGGCCCCGGAGCGGCGCCCCCCGCGCGCCAATAACGCTCGCCGACTAATAGGGCCCGGGCGCTCAACGCAGCTGCTGCCGAAGAGCGCCGCGCCGCAGTTTCCCAATCGGAGTCTTTGGCAGGCACGAGACGAGGACAAGTTCCTTCGGCGCGGCGTACGCGGCAAGCTCTGCGCGGACGAGTGCCCGCAGCTCTTCGAGGCCGGGCGGGGCGGTCGCGTCCGCCGGCACTACGAAGGCGACGACGCGCTCACCCCACTCCGGGTCGGGCCGGCCGGACACGGCCACCTCATCGACGCCGGGGTGCTGGCGGAGGATGCGTTCTACGGCAATGGGCCATACATTTTCCCCACCTGTGATCACCATGTCAGAAAGCCGCCCGTCGACCTGCAGCCGGCCTTGCCCATCAAGATGGCCGGCGTCGCCAGTGGGGAACCAGCCTTCAGCGTCGACAGGGGCCCTGCCGTCCCTGTAGGCACGCAGGAGCATCGGGCAACGGAGCAGCACTTCGCCCGCGGGCGATATCGATATTTCGACGCCGCGCAGCGGCATCCCGTCATAGACGACGCCGCTGCCAGTTTCGGTCATCCCGTACGTCGTCACGACGTTGGGAGGTAGCGAGGGGGGCGGCTCGGAGCCCCCAAGGAGGATCCTGTAAAAAACGCTTGGGTTTATGCGAGCCAGCGCCGTCGGAACCAGGGAAACCAGCACATCTGGGCCGCCCGCCGCGGTGACCGCGGCGGCGTCGAAACCGTTGAGCACGCTGAGCGGGGCCCCGGTCAGAATTGACCGTGTAACGACGGATAAGCCGCCTATGTGGCTGAGAGGCAGGCAAGCGAGCCAGCGGTGCTTCGCAGGGTCGACTTCGAGCCGCTCGGAAGTGGCCAGCGCAGATGCTTTGACGGCGGCGTGGGTCAGGACCGCAGCCTTCGCATCCCCGGTGCTGCCGCCAGTTGGGACAACGAGCGCGTCCCCGTCGTCAACTGGGAGCCCAGCAGGGCGTGGCAGCCGGCCGTCCCGCGTAACGACCCAGGCAGGGCGCAGCACGTCGAGGAGGCGCTCCCTGGCTGGGGGGGCGAGGCGCTGGTCGAGCGGTGCGACGGCGCTGCCCTCGTCCCAGGCGGCGCGCAGCTGCTGGACGAACTGCGGGCCCCCTGGCAGGTCTATTGCGACGAGGTCGGCCACATTGGCTAGTTTGCCGCCAGCGCTCTGGTGAGAGCGAGCTGGTACCGAGATGCTGACAGGAAGGCCCGCGAGGATGGTCGACAAGAGCACCGTGCGGCACCCGTGGTTCCTCGGCGCGCGCCCCCGGACCCTGCCGGCCTCGGTGGTCCCTGTCCTTGTGGGTACCGGGGCTGCGGCGACGTAC
>DATKHZ010000371.1:0-2325 GCA_035509995.1 Acidimicrobiales bacterium
CCTAACCCCGCTGGTAAACATCGCCATGCACCATATGGACCTCATGGACGCTCTCAACGTGGCGTTCCTTGTGGGAGGCTGCCTCTACTGGTGGCCTATGGTAGGCCTCGACCCGAACCTGCACTGGAGGATGGGCTACGGGGCAAGGATCGCCAACCTTGCCCTCGGTGTGCCGTTCGAAGCTTTCCTCGGCGTCGTGATCCTTTCACAGGCAAACCCCATCGCCTCCATGTACTCCCTCCAGAGCACGCACGCCGGTGGGGGACTGCTCTGGTCCGCGACAGAACTGTCCACCTTCGCAGGCGTTATCCCGATCTTCCTCCAGTGGATCCGCTCAGACGAGCGGGCCGGCGCGAGGGCCGACGCGAGGGCCGACCGAGCCTTCGAGGCCAAGGAGCTTGCCGAACGTGCAAGAGATGTGGACGTTCGTGCCACCCCTGTTGCCGTAACCGCCGCGACAGTTGAAACAGGCTCGACGGGCGTCGACAGGTTCAGGCCCCTTTTCCAGCCTGGCAACAGCGCATGGGAGGAAATGTGGAGGGCCAAGGCTGGCTACGTGCCGGGCCGCGGCCCGGCCAATGGCGGCAACGGTGGGGCGCCAAAAACCTAGAGCGTTTCAGCGTCAAGCACCATCACCTCGACGATGTCACCGGCGGCGACCCCTTCACCATCAGGAAGGAACGCAAGAGCGTTCGCACCCGCGAGAGCGTGCAGTTGGTGCGAACCCTGGCCTCCCGACGGCCGTACATGCAAGGCGCCGTCGGCGGAAGCAATTGCCGAGACGCGCACGAGGTGGAGCCTGCCGTCGGGCCGGCGTGGCAGGTCGACCGCTGCACGGCCGCACAGGCGAGGGCGGTCCAAATTTTGGTGGCCCGCCATGAGCCGCAACGACGGTCGCGCAAAGAGCTCGTAGGAAACGAGGGCCGACACAGGATTGCCCGGCAAGCCGAAAACAGGCGTACCTTTCGGAGGCAACGTAGAAAATGCAAAGGGTTTTCCCGGCCTCACCGCCACCTGTAACCAACGAGCCTGTTGGCCACCGAGGTTTTCCAGGACCGTTCTCACGAAGTCCCGGTCTCCAACGCTGACCCCCCCGCTCGTGAGTAGAACGTCACATTCCTGAGCCCCTTCCTGGAGAGTTTTGGCCAGGGCGTCAGGCTCGTCCGCGGCGCGGCCGAGGTCGACCGGGACGAAGCCATCGGCTTTCAACTGGGCCAGGAGCGCGGGCCGGTTGCTGTCACGTACCTTCCCGAGCGGGAGCGGGCCCGGCCCGCTAGTCAGTTCGTCACCGGTAGAAACAACGCCCACCCGGGGCCGGGGGTACACAAGCACCTGTTCCATTCCAAGGCTTGCGAGCACGCCGATATGAGCCGCGCTCAGCTGTGCGCCTGCCGCGAACACCTCATCTCCGGCTGCAATGTCGTCCCCCGCGTTGCGGACGTTGGTACCGGGCCCGACGGCCTCCTCAATGACGACGAACCCGTCTTCGGTGCGGGTGTGCTCGACCATGCAGACAGAGTCCGCGCCCGGCGGCAGCACAGCGCCGGTCATTATGCGGGCTGCCTCACCTTCGCCTACAACAAGAGGCCCCGGGTCGTCGCCGGCCAACACCGCTCCAGTAACCCGTAGCCTCGAGGGCGCGTTCCTCACATCGCCGGAGCGTACGGCGTAACCGTCCATCGAAGAATTGGTAAAAGGCGGCACGGGCTCGCCCGAACGCACCGGCTCGGCAAGGACGTGGCTGACAGCCTCGACGACCAAGGCGCGCACCGGCTCCAGCCGACGGCAGCTCGAAAGAACGAAGCCGCGTGCGTCGTCGATGCTCACCAGTGCCATGGCAGCTTCCTCATGTCCCCGCCCACGTTAGACCTGTTGTGCCAGCTCCAGCCCGGCAGAAGTGACCTGCCCGATAGGGTCCAAGTCGGATGTTCGAGCGCTCCACGGACCGGGCACGCAGAGTGCTGGTACTCGCTCATGAGGAAGCGCGCCTGCTTGACCACCGCTTCGTCGGCACCGCCGCCGGCGGAGAGACCTCAGGCGGGGAGACCTCAGGCGGGGAGCCCGCCGGCGAGAGCTGAGCCGGGCTTTGCGGTCGTTACTGCCGGCGGCCACCGACCAGGTCGACCTCGTCGAGATGTACTCACGCGAGGTGCGGCCACCGAGCGGGAGACCTTTCGTCAGGGTCAACATGGTCTCAACTCTTGATGGGGCCATCGCACTCGGCGGGCGCGCCAGGGAGATCAGCGGGCCGGCGGACAGGTCATTGTTTTTCGTCCTCCGCTCACTTGCCGATGTCGTGCTCGTGGGGGCAGGCACCGTCCGAGC
>DATKHZ010000372.1:0-5848 GCA_035509995.1 Acidimicrobiales bacterium
CTCGTCCGGCGCGGGGACCTCTCTCAGGTCGACCTTGTCGCCTGTGACGGTTGTCACATGGGGCCAGTCGTGGCGGCTCCCGGGAGGGAGCAGCGTGCCAGGGAAACGGTCGTCGGCAAGCACGCTCGTGCAGCCGGCAGAAAGGACACAGCCACCGTCCAAGAAGGGCGGCCCGAGCGCCGGGTGCTGCGACCACATGACTTCGATCTCTTCTGGCGACTCGTTGCTGACGGTCTCTTCGATCCGCAAGAGCCGCCCCTCGAGCGAGAAATGGCGGCGGACGCGCAAGGGGACCAGGAACAGCGTGGTTTCGAGGACGGCGCTCGCCTGGGTGGCCGACACGACCTCCCACGGCAGGAGGGCAGCCTCCCCGTGGAAGCCCCACGTGGCACCCCGCTCGACGCACTCGGCGCCCCCGTTGGGCAACAAGAGCTGCCATCCCCCGGCATACGCTTCGATCCAGCGCTCCTCGGAGGTGCCGCGGCGCGCCCACTGCCCGGGCGTCCTCTTGCCCCAAGGCGTCTTGAACAAGACGTCGACGCCGCTCCTGCGGTCGACAAAACAAAGTACGTCCGCTCCCTTTTCGGGAAGGACGGTGACCTCTGCGTGCCGGCTCGACAGCTTGAGGCTCATTGCACTTTCAGGCTCATTGCACCGCCTCGAAGATGCGCTCGAACATGACTAGGTCGCCGGCGTAGGGTTCGGAGGGCCGTGGCCAGTGGACGACGAAGTCGGTGACCCCGACCTCTTCGTAGTGGCCCACGGTGTCGCGGAACGCCTCCGGGGAAGACAGGCCAGGGTCGAGTGGCAGGCCGGTCAGGACCAACCTCCGCAGCGACGCTGGTTCCCGCCCGATCTCCTGGCAGGCTTGCTCAACGTGTTCGACCTGAGCGCCGACTACCGCGGCGCCCTCGGCAGGGCCCAATGAATCGTTTGAGCCGCCGCCGTAAGTCACCCAGAAGTCCCCGTGCTGAGCGGCCAGGCGCATCGCCTTGGGCCCATGGGCAGCGATTGCCAGAGGGATGCGGGGTTGCTGGGTGCAGCCAGGGTAGGTGCGGGCTTCGTCCACCGAGTAGTAGTGGCCGTTCCAGGTCAGCTCGTTCTGGCGGAGCAGAAGGTCGGTCAGGGTGAGGAACTCGGCGAAGCGTTCGGCGCGCTCGGCTGGTGACAAGGCGGCCTGGCCGAGGGTCGTGGCGTCGAAACCCGTGCCGCCGGCGCCGATACCGGCGATGACCCGGCCGCCGGAGATGTCGTCGAGGGCGATGAGGTCCTTGGCGAACGGCAGCGGGTGGCGGAAGTTGGGAGACGCGACCAGGGTGCCAACTCGAAGACGCGAGGTCGCAGCGGCCGCGGCGGTGAGGGTGGGGACTGCGCTGTACCAGGCAAGGTCCCGGAACGAACGCCAGGACAGGTGGTCGTAGGTCCAGGCGTGCTCGAAACCGAGCTCCTCGGCCCTCCGCCAGCGCAGCTTGCTCTCGGCCCACCCGAGCTCAGGAAGGATCACAACACCGAAACGCACGGATGAGAGGTTAGGCCCGCCGGAGCTGGGGGAGCGGCGGGGGAGCGGTGCCAGTACCGCAGCTTCCAGGCCCAAGCACGGTAACGTCGGCGCGTGGCCATAGTTAAGGTCCTCGGGATGGAAACCGAGTACGGCATCATCGTCCGTGGAGGCGGCGAGCCGAACCCCATCGCGGCGTCTTCCACGCTGATCAATGCCTATGTGGCCTCGCTCGTGCGGCGCATCGAGTGGGATTTCCAAGACGAGACGCCGGCGCGCGATGCGAGGGGCTTTGTGCGAGAAGCTCAGATGGCGCCCGAGGTCGAGACCCACTTGGTCAACGCAGTCCTGACGAACGGCGCACGCTATTACGTCGACCACGCCCACCCCGAGTACTCCGGACCGGAGTGCTCGACGGCCATGGAGGCGGTCCTGTACGACAAGGCCGGTGAGGCGATCCTGGCCCGTTCGGTGGAGGCCGCAAGCCGGCTCCTCCCGCCAGGCCAGCAGATCAGCGTTTACAAGAACAACTCCGACGGCAAGGGCAACTCGTACGGTGCCCATGAGAACTACCTGATGGACAGGGCCGTCCCCTTTTCCCGGGTGGTCCAGTACGCCATACCGCACTTCGTGACCCGCCAGATCTACACGGGTGCCGGCAAGGTCGGCGTCGAGGCGCCCGGTGCCGAGCATGTGCAGTACCAGATCACGCAGCGGGCCGATTTCTTCGAAGAGGAAGTGGGCCTCGAGACGACGCTGAAGCGGCCCATCATCAATACCCGCGACGAGCCTCACTGCGACGCCCAGAAGTACCGCCGGCTGCACGTGATCCTGGGGGACGCCAACCTTTCGGAGGTCGCCAACCTGTTGAAGGTCGGGACCACAGCGATCGTGCTGTCGATGATCGAAGACGACTGGTTCTCCCGGAGCGGCCGCGACTACTCGCTGGCTACGCCCGTGCGTTGCATGCGCCAGGTGTCCTACGACCTGACGCTCGCCCAGACCCTGACGCTGGCGAACGGCCGGCACATGACGGCGCTCGAGATTCAGTGGGAGCACCTCGAACTAGCCCGTAAGTACGCCGAGGACGTCGGCCTGGCGACGGCCGGTGGCGATGACGTCGGCAAGGAGATCCTCCGGCGCTGGGAGGAAGTGCTCACCGGCCTTGAAGCGGACCCGATGGGCCTTGCCAATAGATTGGACTGGGTAGCCAAGTACAGGATGGTGAACGGCTACAGAGAGCGCCATGGCCTAGGCTGGAAGGACCCGAAGTTGTTAGCGATGGACTTGCAGTACCACGACGTCCGCCCGGAACGCTCGCTCTACTCGAGAGCCGGCATGGAGAGGCTGTTGCAGCCGGAAGCCGTGGAGCGTGCCATGACGGAGCCGCCTACCACGACGAGAGCGTATTTCAGAGGGCGGTGCCTGCAGCGCTGGCCTCAGGCGATAGCCGCCGCAAACTGGGATTCGCTGGTTTTTGACCTTGGCAACGACCCACTTCGAAGGGTCCCGATGATGGAGCCGCTCAGAGGCACGGCGGCGCATGTCGATGTACTACTTGCACGTTGTAACACTCCGGCAGAACTGCTGGAGCAATTGGGCTCTTGAGGAGCGAAAACAATGGCTGAGAAAAACAATGGCTGAGAGAGAGCAGATAAAAAAACAAGCGCCCGCTCGTGCGGAGCCGGAACAGGTCGAAGAGGTCCCTGCCGGTTCCAAGCGCGGCGAGGAACTAAAGGCGGAGCTGGACGACCTCTTGGACGAGATCGACGAGGTGTTGGAGGACAACGCCGAGGAGTTCGTGAAGTCTTATGTGCAAAAGGGCGGCCAGTAGCCACCCATGACCCTTCCCATGTTCCCCCCGGGGCACGACCCCGGGCCTAATTTCAACGAGGTGCTCCACAGGCTTGGCTTTGGCCCTTTCCCGGAGGCCGGCCCAGGCGGCGCCCCGGGTGCCCCGACCCGTGCGGGCGGGCTGCCAGGCGGCGGCCCGGGCATGCTGACAGTCCCGGGTGGGGGAGACGGCCGCGTGCCGTCGGTGCCGTTCCAGGTGACCCACGGCACGACGATCTGCGCCGTTCGCTACGGCGACGGCGTGATCATGGCCGGCGACCGGCGGGCCACCTCCGGCTCGGCGATAGCGCACCGCACGATGGAGAAGGTGCACGCCGCGGACACCCATAGCGGGGTCGCGATAGCGGGCGCTGCCGGGCCGGCCATGGAAATGGTCCGCATCTTCCAGCTCCAGCTCGAGCACTACGAAAAGGTCGAAGGCCAGGCTCTCTCCCTCGAGGGCAAGGCCAACCAGCTCTCCCAGATGGTGCGCGCCAACCTGGGCATGGCGATGCAGGGTTTCGTCGTCGTACCTCTCTTCGCCGGCTACGACCTGCGCCGCGCCAAGGGCCGCATCTACACCTACGACCCGACCGGCGGGCGTTACGAGGAGACCGACTACCACGCAGACGGCTCAGGGGGGCGCGATGCCCGGACCACGATCAAGCTGGGCTTCCGGGACGACATGTCCAGGGAAGAGGGGATCGACCTTTGCGTGCGGGCGCTCTGGCAGGCCGCTGACGAGGACTCCGCCACAGGAGGGCCCGACGCCGTGCGGGGCATCTTCCCGACGGTCGCCACGATCACGGCGCAGGGCTTCGAGCGGGTCCCCGAAGCCGAGGTCGCCCAGGCCTTCGGCAGGGTGATCAGCACCCTCAGCTCGGCGGAGGTCAACAGGACGCTGCCCGCCGCCGACGCGGACGCGGACGCGCACGAACCGGACAGCGCTGGGCCGAGCAAGGCCGGGGCGACCAAAGCTACGGCGAGCAAGGCTACGGCGGCGCGGAAGGCGGCGAAGCAGCCATGACGATGCCGTTCTACGTCGCTCCCGAGCAGTTCATGAAGGACAAGGCCGACTTCGCCCGCAAAAACATCGGCCGTGGTCGCCCGCTCGTCGCCACCGTGTACTCCACGGGCGTGCTCATCTGCGCCGAGAACTCCTCCCGGTCGCTCCACAAGGTGAGCGAGATCTACGACCGGATCGCCTTCGCCGGGGTCGGCAAGTACAACGAGTTCGACCAGCTGCGGGTGTCAGGGGTGCAGCATGCGGACATCAAGGGGTACCAGTTCAGCAGGGAGGACGTCGACGCCCGGTCGCTGGCGAACCTTTACGCGCGCTACATGGGCAACGTCTTCACTCATGAAATGAAACCGCTCGAGGTGGAAATCCTCGTCGCTGAGGTTGGGGCCCAGCCAGGTGAGGACCAGATTTTCCACATTCTTTACGACGGTACGGTCGTAGACGAAGACCGCTTCACGGCCCTTGGGGGAGAGGCCGAGACCATCACCGCCCGCCTCGCCAGGGCGTACCGAGCCGAGTGGTCCCTCAGCGAGGCGCTCAAGGCTTCGGTGCAGGCCCTCACCGGTGGCGAGCGCGAGCTGTCGTCACGGGAGCTCGAAGTTGCCGTGCTCGACCGGGGCAACGGCCGGCGTGCCTTCCGCAGGATCCTCGAAGCCGAGGTGGCCGAGCTGCTCGCAGGCCGCGAACCTGCCGCGCTGGAGGCTGGTTCTTAACGGCTGAGAGCGGCGACAGAGGACCGGCACTGTGAGATGGGCACGCCTATCGGAACGTGCCCATCTCCCAGCTGCCGGCCTCTCCATCGGGACCTAGGCGTCACGAGAGCACGTCTCACAGCGTGGGGTCATCCTCGCGCAGGCCCTTCGACGTAGGGGTTTAGCGACTTCAGGCGTGGACTGCACGAGCGGAGGGTGACGGGATGGCGCGTCCGGTTGAACGTGCCGCCTCTAGCCACGCTTCTATCGCCACTTCGACCTCGGAGACGGCTTCGTGGGGAGTGTCACCCACGGCAGAGCAAAAGCCGAGGTCCGGAACGTCGGCCACCCAGGCCCCGTCCTCGTCGCTCCAGAACACATTGATCGGGTACGCAGCAGCCACCAGTTATCCTCCTCGATGGTCAGATCGTACCGGCGGACCTCGAACTAAAGGCCTCTCCATCGAGAACTGGGCGTGGCCGTTTGTTGTCTAGTACGCTAGTCGTTGGCCGTCTAGTATGGTAGTGTCCATCGTACGACTTTCAGAAAGCTGCGGCAGGCGCTCGTGCGGCTCGGTTGCATCGAAGTCCGCCAAAGTGGCTCACACGTGGTCGTACGGTGCGGGTCGTGCCAAACCGTCGTGCCCAAGCATGGTGGCGATATCCGGCCTGGCACATTGAGGAGCATCGAGCGGGACTTAGAGCCGTGCCTCGGGAAAGGGTGGCTAGGTTGAAGGCACTTACAGCGGTGTTCGAGCGTGACGATGACGGATATTGGTTGGTGGAGCTCAAGGAGGAACCCCGG
>DATKHZ010000373.1:0-3944 GCA_035509995.1 Acidimicrobiales bacterium
CACCCAGCAGATCCCGGCGTTCCATCCCACCTTCGGTGAAGTCGAACACATAATTGCTGGCCATCGGCACCTCCATCTGCGCCTTCAACTGGCTTGCATCTTAAGCGCTACATAAGCACCATTAGCCAAGCGGACAAGGGCCGCGACTCGATTCCTGGAGGCGGACGGACCGACCCCAGAACCGGCCATTCATTAGCAACCGCTCGAACATGCTCCGGCGGGTTGTCCGATTGATTGAGGTACTCGTCTCACGCTGCAAGGTATCCAGGTCCGGCGCAGTTCGGGTCACTCGTCTTTGACTACCGACAGGAACCGGTGGCGTGAGGCCTCTAAATGGGCCTGCATAGCCCTCGCTGCAGTGTCGGGGTTCTGGTCGAGGAGAGCATCAAGGACTCGTTGGTGCTCCTTAACCGTTTCGGGTGCCATGCCAGCGCGAAAATACAGCCGGTATGCGTGCGCGTGCGAGTGTAAGCCCGCCAACATGTTCGCCAGCAATCGGTTGCCGGAAGCCGATGCAATGGCCTGATGAAAGCGGGCGTCTGCCTCGGCGAAAGCGCGGTACGTGTGGTAATCGCGGTCGAGTGCGGGAAGTTGCGCCAATTCTGTCATTTGGCTGAGGGCCTCCCCGATGGCAACGTTGAGAAAGTGGGGGTCTGCATGCGCCGCTGTCTCCCGCGCCGCGGCAGGCTCCAAGAGCAGGCGTACCGAGTAAAGCTCGCGTACCTCGCGCTCACCGAGGAGGCCGGTAGTGCGGTAGCCATACAGCTGCTTCCTCGTCACGAGCCCCTCGATCTCGAGCCGGCTCAAGGCTTCCCGAAGGGGCGTATTGGAGACCCTGAGCGCTCGGGCCAGCTCATCCATGTTGATCCGGGCGTCAGGCGGAATGGTCAGGTTCATTATCCGTTCCTTGACGGCCTCGTAGACGCTGTCGGACAGGACCTGGCGGCTGGGCATGTCGCTCGGTAGGGCGTCGGCGTCATCCTCGGGGGTCATTCCCTACAGTTTGACAGAGTTCGGGTTATCCGTTATCGTGCACGATGTAGCATTACTAGAACGGGTAGATGGCTTCAATGACTTGACAGGCAAAGTCATCGGATGTGTTAATTGTCATGACCATCTAGTAAACCGATGGACTAGCCTTTGGAGCCCGTCGGAGCCATACAAACATCAGATCATTCACAGACCAGGACAGCCGACCCGAGTGGGTAGCCCACGCCGCGGCCCTCCAACTGCCGGCTGTACGAGATCGGGGGCAGATGTCAGACAAACCTAGGACACTCGTGAGCGCGGGCCGCCGGTCAGCGCGGGTATGCCGTAGCGCCGCCAAATCAGTTGCATTGCTCGGCAGTGCAGGCGCAATTGTCGCCTTTTCATTTTCGTCCGTAGCCAGTGCAGCCAGCCATAATACGGCCGACGGTTCGGCGTCAGTACTGGCCAGCCTCCCGGCGTCTTTGCGGGCCCTGTACGTCGGCACGCCCGACAACATTCACGCGTCGCCCATTACGGGTATGACGCTCCCGCCCAAGCCATGGAAGCTCTGCTTCGAGGACTCCTTCGAGGGCAACGCCTGGCGTATTGCCGTGCGGTACCAGATGGCGCACCTCGCTTCGTTGTTCCAGAAAACCGGTGCGGTGTCGTCGTTCAAGTACTCGGTGTCGGACAACTCACCGACACTGGAGAACTCCCAGCTGCACGCCTTTATCGACCAGAAATGCTCGGCGATCATGTTGACGGCGGAGTCGGGCACCGCTGACAACGGCACGATCGCGGATGCCTATGCCAAAGGCATCCCCGTTATCGCTTTCAACGACTACGTTTCCAGTCCCGACGCCCAGGTCGTGGACCAGCCCTTCTACATCTGGGGCCAGGAGATGGCCCAGGGGATCGCTCAGCGCTTGCACGGCAAGGGCACGGTGATCATGCTCCAGGGCATCGCCGGCGCTGGGGTGGCCGTAGAGGAGAACGAGGGGGCCCAGTCCGTCTGGTCAAAGAACCCCGGCCTCAAGATCATCACCGCTTACGGCGACTGGGCGCCGAGCACCACGAGCTCGGCCATCTTGCAGGTCCTGGCTACCCACCCGGGCACTATCAACGCAGTGTGGACTACAGGGAGCGAGTCCTGGTACGTGGTCGAGGCCTTCTTGAAGGCCGGTCGCCCCGTGCCGTACGTGACTGACTCCCCGGCCGCCAACACCATGGCGATCATTCATGCGGACCCCAAGGACGCCAGCCTGCTGTTCGGTGACGCCACCGTCCCTGTGCCAGTGGCGGACTATGCCTTCGAGGTCACGATGCGCACTCTCATGGGGCAGGGACCGAAGATCTCGCCGATCATGTTCCCGCTCACTCCCTGGGTGGGCACCGACATCACAGGATGGTACGCGTCGTGCATGGGCCAGGGTTCCGAAGCACCCTTCCCCGTGCCACCCCAACCTCCCCTGACAGTGGCGCAGATGAACGCGTTCTTCGTTCACGGGACCGCGATCGCTCCTTACAGCTACACCTCGACACTGCCTAGCGCCTGCTAACAGCGAAGCCGGAACAGGCCTAGCAACCTCAGACAGGCTGACCGCCCAGGCGGTCAGCCTGTCGCCTATGCCGGCCGTGGATATATCGTTTCTGTGGGCCCGCGCTGGGTGATGACGGGCCGTCGAGAGAGGACACGAGAGCCGCTCAGATGGAGCCATTGCTTGAGGTGCGCCATCTTGCGCGAGCCTTTGGGAATACGCGGGCACTTGTTGATTGCTCTGTGGTGGGTTATCCGGGGACAGTGCACTGCGTCCTGGGTGAGAACGGATCCGGGAAAAGCACGCTCGTAAAAATCCTTTCCGGCGTCCTGCCCCCCGATTCAGGAGAGATCACTATCGGGGGGCGAAAGTTCGGCACTTTTACTCCAAACTTCTCCCAGGAGCTGCGGATCGCCACTGTGTTCCAGGAGCTGCTCAACGTGCCGAACCGCTCCGTACTCGACAACGTCTTGCTCGGTGTCGAGCGGGGCCTTCGCCACGGTCGTCCTCACCGGGCCCGTGCGGACCGAGGGCGCTCCGTCCTCAGCCGGCTCGGCATCGGCTCCATCGACCTGGAGACGCCGCTCGAACGATTGCCGCTCGCCGCTCAGCAGCAGGTGGCGATCGCAAGGGCACTGCAGCGCGAGCCGCAGATCCTCATCCTCGACGAAGCTACCTCCGCCCTCGACGTCGAAGCTCAGGAGCGGCTCTTCGTCGTCCTTCGCGAAGAGCTCGCCGCAGACGTCCTCGTGTTGTTCATCACGCACCGGATGGAGGAGATCGTCGCCCTCGCGCAGGAGGTCAGCGTGGTCCGCAACGGATCGACTGTCGCAGTTGTGAAAGGTGAGGACATCCGCGGCGACCGCCTCATCGAGCTCATGTCAGGCAGGGCTGCCTTGGCGGGCGGGGAGGTGCACAGTGGGTGACTCGGCCAGACCAGGACCTGGGCGAGTAGTGGTACTGCGGGCCGATGACCTCGCCATTTCCCGGCACACGACCGGCATCTCGCTCGAACTGCACGAGGGTGAGATCCTCGGCCTGGCCGGTCTGGAGGGTCACGGGCAGGAAGCATTTCTCGAGGTGCTAGCCGGCCTGCGCCCGCCCGTTGCGGGGCGCTCTGTAGTCCGCGACAGGCTGGGCGGCTGGCATGCGACGAGGGACCACCGGAGCGCAACGCGGCGCGGCGTCGTTTACGTGCCCAGGGACCGCAAGAGCGAGGGCATCCTGCCGTCTATGTCGATCCTCGACAACTTCGCCATCTCCGCCTTGGGGCGTTTCAGCAGGTTCGGCCTCCTTCGCCGAGGTGAAGCGTCGCGAGAGTTCACTTTGGCGCGTGAACGCTTGGGGATCATCAGCGGTCCCGAGCGCGACCTGATCACCACGTTGAGCGGAGGCAACCAGCAAAAGGTACTTGTCGCGCGAGCGCTCGCGCTGTTG
>DATKHZ010000374.1:0-2171 GCA_035509995.1 Acidimicrobiales bacterium
TGGGCCGCTGCCGAAGACGCCGACAGCGAGGGCGAGGAGGGGCGCTTTTACACCTGGGATATGGCGGAGCTAGAGGAGGTCGCCGGCCGCGCCGCCGCCGAGTGGTACGGCGCGTCTCGCGAAGGCAATTGGGACGGCAAGAACATACTGTGGCGCTCCGATATCGGAGGGATCGCCCGGCCGCCCGACATTGAGCTTGCGCGGCTCTCGCTGTTGGAGCGTCGCTCGAAGCGACCGCGTCCGGGCCTTGACGTCAAAGTCCTGACCGAATGGAACGCAATGGCGATCGCCGCCCTCGCCTACGCAGGCTCCGCGTTCGCGCAGCCAACGTGGGTTGCCGCCGCGGTGACCACTGCCGAGGTGCTTCTTGCTGAGTTGCGCCGCCCAGATGGCCGCTGGCTCCGCTCGTGGCGCCCTGGGGAGGCACCGGCCGGAGCGGGACGGCGCCACCTCGCGTGCGCCGGGGATTACGCCTGGCTCGTCGAAGCCTTTACCCGCCTCAGCGAGGCGACGGGCCAAGCCAAATGGGCCAACGCCGCCGGCGAAGCTGCCAACTTCATGCTCGAACTTTTCTGGGACGACCAAGGTGGCGGTTTCTTCACTTCTGGCAGCGATGCCGCGCCGCTGATCGCGCGCATGAAGGACGTTTACGACGGGGCGGTCCCGTCGGCCAACGCGACGGCCGTGCTGGCACTGGCTCGCCTCGGGGAACTCACGGGGGAACCTCATTTCAGCGAAGTTGCCCGGCAAACGATCGGCTCCATCGCGTCGGCCATGTCACGTAGCCCCATCGCATTTCCCGGGATGGCAATCGCAGCCGACTACCTCACGTCGCCGAAGCGTCAGGTGGTCATCACTACCTCAGACCCGCGGTTGCTACGCCCTGTGTGGGAGCGCTACCTGCCTGACACCGTGCTCGCCTGGGCCGAGCCCTACCAGTCACCGCTTTGGGAAGGCCGTGACGGCCCCAGCACCCATGGACGGGCGTACGTCTGCGAGAGCTACACCTGCAAGCTGCCGGTGACCGAACCGGCAGAGCTGGCGGCCCTTCTCGACAAGGGCCCCGATTGACCGCTGAGAAACTTGCTCGGCCCCGACCATCCACCTATAGCGGCGCCCGACCGGCCATTATTAGCCTCGGTGCTTCTTAGTCCCACGCTCAAGGTGCCTGTCAAGGCGATGCGACGTCTCCACGACTCGCCAGGGACCACCCTCGAGCTCCTCGTCGTCGCTACCGGCGAGCGGCACTGCGCCGGCATCGACCTTGCGTCAGGCGCCCTGGTCAGAGGTTGGTCTCCGGTCGAGGTCGACCAACGTCTGAGGCCTTACGACGTAGTCCAGGTCACCGTTGCGGACAACCCAGACCTGCTGCCAGACCCAGCAGAGCCCGACGCAATTGTGATTGACGGTCCTCCCCGCCTCTCGGGCCACATGTCGGGCGGCGCGGCCCGGCGCCTGATCCGCCCACTGCTCCACCCCGAGAACGTCCCGTTGCTCGGGTTCCAAGGGCCCACAGTGCCGTTCTGGGAGCGCCGGCCCGACCATCCATCGGTCGCCCTGGCAGAACCCCCAGCCCCACTGGTCGTCACCGCCGAGGCAGGCCCCGTGTGGTGCCACTTCGCGTGGGGAGGACGACCCCAGGTCCTGCTCTGCCAGGACCCTCGGCTCGCCGCCTCGCTCGAGAGGAGCGGGCGCCGGTACGCCGAGCTACGTCCCGGCACCAGGATCGTGGTCGCGCTCGAGCCGCCGGTGAGCGGCTATTGCCACAAGGTCGTTGAGGCGGTCGTGCCCCGCCGCTAGCGGCCCTAGCAGAACCGCCGGTTACGACTTGAAGCCGGAGGCCAGTTCCTCTGACATCGCCCAGCCGAACGCGATGAGCACATCGCGGCGGTCGCCGTCCATGGCCGCCATCAGCCCAGCAACCTCTTCTGCGATCTCGGTCGAGTCCTCGGGTTCATAGTCGAAAACAGGGCACGGCGACCCATCGCCACGCACCACGAAGCTCCGGTCATCGACGCGCCCTTCGGCGCCGAAACGCTTCGCAAGGCGCCGTGACCAGGCGCGCTCCTCGCCGGAGACCTTGTAGCCGGGGCGGGGGCAGATGTCCTCGAGCTGGGCGAGGGCCGTAAAGCCGCCCGGCTCACGCAGTCTGGTCGCAACCAGGACGTCTT
>DATKHZ010000375.1:0-2868 GCA_035509995.1 Acidimicrobiales bacterium
AACGGTGCCACACACGACCAGAACGCTCGACTTGACCGGGCTCCCGCCCACGATCTGGTACGGCACCCTTCCCATGCCCAAGAGGCCGACGACCACCGGGACGCCGACGCTTTCGCCCAAGACCGCCGTGAGACCGCGAAACGTCCCGTCGTCTCACCGCCCGGCAAAAGTCCAGCCCAGCCGCCCCAAACTGGGCCACGACGTGCTCGCGATCGGTGACTCGGTGCTGGTGGCAGCGTCGGCGTCACTGCAACAGCGGCTACACGGTGACGTCACCGTCGACGCGCAAGTAGGACGCCAGGTCTGGAGCGGGATTTCCCGCTTAGCCGCCTACAGGTCGGCGGGCGACCTCGTGGGGCTCAAGGCCATCATCATCGACCTCGGCACCAACGGCCCAATGACCCCGCAAGACGTGGAACAATTCCGAGCGCTGAGCGCCGGCGTCCCTCTCCTGGTCTTCGTGAACGTGCGCGTCCCGCTGCCCTGGCAATCCGAGTCCAATGCGTCGCTCGCCGAAGTCCAGGGCCAGCCGGGCATCGCAGTGGTCAATTGGTACAGCGCCTCGGCGGCTCCGGGTGTGCTTTGGCCCGATGCCATTCACCCGGGGCCGAAAGGCCAGGTCCTCTATGCCAATCTGGTCGCAGCCGCCCTCGCGCCCTTTGGGCAACGACCCCGCCCCCCAACTGCACCCTCTTCTAGCCGTGCCACCCCGCGGCAGTGGCTCCGGCAAAACGGCTAGCCTCACATTCATGGCAGACGTCCTGGCAATTTTGGCTGTCACCGACAATGCTCCACTCGACTGGGCCTTGGGTGCGGCAGCGAGCTTTGTATTCGTCGGTTTGATCGCTGTGCCCGCTGCCGTCCTCAACTCCCGCGACCGCAAACGGCGCGCGCAGGGCCTCTCGCACGAGCATTCGCCAACTCCCTAGCACGCCGCGAGGCGTAGTGGACAAACGAGCTCGCACCCTCGGCGGCGGGGCCTCTCAAGAGAACGTGCCCTTTGCGCGGCTGCCGGAGAGGGGTTCTCCTGGCTACCACAAAGTTGGCAGTATCGTAGTATGTTCGTATGACAGGTAAGCAGAGGCTGTCAGCCTCCGTCGATGCCGAACTGCTCGAGGCGGCACATGCAGCCGTGGCCGAGGGACGGGCCAGCAGCATCAGCGCTTGGGTGAACGACGCCCTCCTGTTAAAGGCCGAGCATGACAGGCGGATGCAAGCCCTCGACTCCTTCCTGGCTGACTACGAGGCGGAGCACGGGGTGATCACCGAGGTTGAGATCGACAAAGCGCTCCGCAGGGCCAGGTCACGGGCGACTGTCGTTCGGCCGGCACCAGTCAAGACGGCCAAGTCGCGTCGGGGGGTGGCATGACCCTGCTCCTCGACGCCGGAGCCTTCGTGGCGGTCGAGCGCGGTGACCGGGAGGTCGTGGCCCTGGTCAAACGCGAGCGATTGGCGCAACGCTCGCCCCTCAGCCATGGCGGCGTCGTCGCCCAGATCTGGCGCGGCGGGTCGGGTCGGCAGGCCGAGGTCTCTCGCCTGCTGCGCGGCGTCGACGTGAGGGCGCTCGACGAAGAGCTAGGCAAGAAGGCGGGCGTGCTCGTGGGCCGAAGCGGGGCTGAGGATGCAGTTGATGCCGCTCTCATTTGTCTCGCAGCGGACGGCGACGACATCCTTACCTCTGACCCCGGGGACCTCAGGGCCTTGGCCGAAGCCGCGGGCCTCCACGTCGAGCTGGTGCCGGTGTAGCGACATCACTCGGCTCGCAGGACCAAGGCCGTCGGGGTCCGCGCCGCGCTGCGGCCGGGGAGCGCTGCCACCAAATTGGCGAAAACGAGAGCCCCCACGGCCACGATGGTCACCGGGACGGCCGGCACGCTGGGGTCGGGGACGGCGTTGAGATTGTGGGCGAACAGCGTCCACAGCTCACGTCCGAGGACAATGCCAAGAGGGATACCAACAATGACACCGGTAATCGCGGCGACGGTCGCCTGGCAGGCAACCGCGGCGGCCAGTTGTCTTTGGGTGAAGCCAAGGGTCTTCAGCAAAGCCAGGTCGCGCCGACGCCGGCGGACCGAGGCGGCGAGGGTGAGGGCGAGAGCGGCGATGGCCCCGGCCGCGAGGCCGACCGCGAGGATGACGGGCGTCGACCCGATGCTGCGGTAGTTCACTATCTGCGCTGGGCGCTGAACGCCCAGCACGCTGACGTTTTGACCTTCGGCGCGGGGATCGGAAGCGAAAACCTTGTCCGCCGCATCAGCAATCCGTTGCAGATCGGATCGGCCGGCCTCGGGACTGACGCCATTTCGGAGCCGTACGAAGACGAGCTCCGGCCCGTTGAGGTTGGGGTCCCGGGACCCAATCGCCCGCTGGAAGGCCGGGGGGAAAATGGCCTCCGAGAACAGGGCACCGGTGCCCATTGAGGTGTGGTCGGCGACCAAACTTTCGTAACCCACCGCGGGGAACGTCGCCGTGCCCACTACCGTCAAGCGGGTCGGCGGTACGTAGATCGGGGCGTCTGCCGGAGTCCCGTAACTCACGAACACTGTTTCCCCGACCTTCTTGTGCAGCACGGCGAGTGTGGCTGCTCCCACAACAATCTGGTTGCTAGCCAGAAGACCGTGGCCGGACAGGACCGGAGGCGTCACTACCTCGGTCCGTGCGCGTGCCATGAGGACGGGAACAGTCTGGTCGTCGATGGCCAGGTCGGTGTAGTCGAACCCGCTCCATCCGGCGACGTCAGGATCGTGGCTCAGCAGATCCAGGGCTTTCGGCGGTACATCGTTGGAGGCGTTGAGGGCGTAGTTCCAGTTCCATCCGTAAAGCGCCGGGTGCGAGACTAAGGTGTTCAGACTGCTTGCAAAAGTGAGG
>DATKHZ010000376.1:0-7293 GCA_035509995.1 Acidimicrobiales bacterium
TGCTTGTAACCGCCGAAACGCGCACCACTGCCGCCCGCGACGACCACGGCCCAGGCGGTCGTCCCGTTCGGACGGTCGGCCTCAGCCGGGCCGCAGGGCACTAGGGAAGTGCTTCGTCGAGCTTCTTTTCGGCCTCGGCCTCGGACACGCCGATGGCAAACGTCAGCTCGGAAACGAGGATCTGGCGGGCGCGGTTGAGCATTCTCTTCTCGCCTGCAGAAAGGCCCTTGTCCTTATCCCGGTTCGACAGGTTACGCACGACCTCGGCGACCTGATAGATATCGCCAGACTTCAACTTTTCGACGTGGTTCTTATAGCGACGCGACCAGTTCGTCGGCATCCGCACGTCCTTTTTTCGCAGGACCGCGAAGACCTCCTCGACCTCTTCGTCGTTTATGACTTCCCGTATGCCCACATCTGAGGTGGAGTCGACGGGTACTTTCAATGTCAGGTCGCCGTATGCGAGGCGCAGCACGAGGTACTCCCGCTGCTCGCCGAAGTCGGCGCGGACCTCTCTCCTCTCGACAACGGCTGCCCCGTGGTGGGGGTAGACGACCTTGTCGCCAACATCAAATGGCATACGTCTCCCAAGTGTTCCTAAATGGCTTTGCGCTAATCCAGGGTACGACCTTTTCAGGACCTTGGTCCAACTGGCCCGCTGCCGCTCGGCCCAGCGCGTCGAACGGGCAACGGCTAGCGTTTGGAATGCATGAAAGGCCTCCCGACACTGACCGGCTCGGAGCTGTTCTCAGCGCTTGACGAAGAGGCGCTTGCCCGGGTCGCCGTCAGGGCGTCGACCGTCCAATTGGACCGCAACGACATGCTGTTCAACGAAGGCGACGAGGCCGACGACCTTTACGTGGTACTGACGGGGCGCGTCGCGATCGCAAAACGCTCGCCTGACGGGCGGGAGTCATTGGTGGCCCTCATGGGGCCAGGCGACCTGTTCGGTGAGATGCCCCTGTTCGACGACGAGCCTCGCTCGGCCTCCGTTAGGGCGCTCGAGCGTTCCGAGGTGGCCCGGGTCCCCTTCGACGCAGTTCGGGCCGAACTGGAAGCTCGCCCCGGCCTGCTCTGGGAAGTAGTGGCGATGTTCGCCGCGAGGCTCCGCGCCGCCGGAGACGCGCTAGCCGACGCGATGCTGCTCGATGTCGTTGGTCGCACCGCCAAGAGGCTCCTCGAGCTCTCCTGCAACGCGGACGAGTTCGTACTGCCGATAACCCAGGAGGAGCTCGCCGGCCTCGTCGGCGCCTCGAGAGAGCGCGTCAACAAGTCCATCTCTGCTTTCATCCGCCTCGGGTGGATCGACCAGGCGGACAGGCGCTACCGGATCCTGAAGCGGGAAAGGCTCGCTCAACGCGCCAGCTGACCTCCGCCCGAAGCACCAGCGTCAGCCCAGCCGGTCCAAGATGCTCGTCTCGGCAAGACGAGCAAGGCCCTCCTTTACGAAGTGCGCCCCCGCCACTTCGATGCCTTCCACGGTGTCCAGGTCTTCGACGCTCGCTCGGAGTATCTGCTGAAGACCTCCGTAACGGTCCACGATGTTGCGTACCACCTGCTCGGGCAGGCGCGGGATTTTGGACAACAGCCGGAACCCGTACGGCCGGAGAGGCCCCTCGAGGTCAGCACCCCGGTCACCGCCGATCCTCATAACACTTGCGACCCGGGAGAGGTCGAGCAGGCGCTCGGTCGTCAGTTGGCTGAGCGCGGCCAGCGCATCTCCTACGTCCCAGGCCGGGTCGGCCGGCAGGTAGTCGCGGAGGATCTGGCGGCGTTCCTCTTCAACGCCGGCCAGCATCTCTTCGAGCTGGAGCCGCACAAGCCTGCTGTCGGTCCCAAGCTCGGTGCTGTAACCGTCGACTTCCTCGGCGATGCGCCGGACCATTTCGGTGCGCTGCAAGACGGTGATGGCATCCCTGAGGGTCACCATGTCCTCTACTTCGAGCGCCGAAAGGGCATTCGTTACGACGTCGAGACGGTCCCGGTAACCCTCGAGGGTCTCGAGCGCCTGGTTGGCCCTCGCCAGAAGGCGCTCCACGGGCACAAGCGGGCGTTGCTGCTCACCCCTGTAAACCGCAATCACCGACCGGTCTTCGGACACGGTGATAACGGTCACGTCCAGAGAACGGGCCACCCGCTCGGCGGTGCGGTGGCGCGTCCCTGTTTCGGAAGTGGCTATCGCCGGGTTGGGCACCAGGTGGACGTTGGCCCGGGCGATCCGGCTCGAGTCATATGCCAGGATGATCGCCCCGTCCATCTTGGCGAGCTCGGAGAGCCTCTGAGGGCTGAACTCGGCGTCGAGCAGGAAACCCCCGGAGCAGATCGACAGGACCTCAGGGCCGTCCCCGACCAAGATGAGAGCTCCCATGTTGGCCTGGAGGATACGGTCCAGCCCTTCGCGCAGCGGCCGGCCTGGGGCAATTGATCCCAGCGCCTCGATCATCGCTGCGCTCAGCCTCTCCGGCACCGGCTGATGCTAACCCATCATGGGCCGCGTGCGCCGAAAGCTACCGACAGGGCCTCGCCCAACGTCGCGACTGTCAGCTCGCGCAGCAACGCGCGGGGCACCGCCCTGACCTGGTGCTGGTCAGGCTGGCTCTTAGGCGGCGCCGGCACGAGCGCGTGGTGAAAACCTAGGCGGCCAGCCTCGGCCAACCTCTTGGCCATGCCGCTGACCCGGCGGACCTCTCCGCCGAGGCCTACCTCCCCGATCGCGACCATGTCCGGTCCGACCGGCTTGTTAGAAACCGATGACGCGAGGGCAAGGCACACGGCAAGGTCAGCAGCGGGCTCGCAGGCGCGTGCGCCTCCCGTCACCGAGACGTAAACGTCGCAGTCGCCGACCGGGACCCCGGCACGCTTATCAAGGACAGCGACCAGGAAACCGACGCGTCCGGGGTCGAGACCCGTTACGAAGCGGCGGGGTACTGGAGATGACCTCCCGACCAGAGCTTGTACTTCGACCAGGAGAGGCCTGTAGCCCTCCATCGGTACTGTCACGGCCGAACCCGGCGCGCCCACGAGACGGTCACCGAGGAACAGGCTGCTCGGGTCCGGGACGCCCGTCAGCCCGGCCTCACCCATTTCGAACAACCCAGTCTCGCCCGTCGGCCCAAAGCGGTGCTTCACAGCCCGCACAGCTCGTAGCGATAGGTACCGGTCGCCTTCGAAGCTGAGTACCGTGTCCACCAGGTGCTCCAGAGCTCGGGGACCGGCGAGCGCTCCGTCTTTTGTGACATGGCCGACCAGCACCAACGCCGCGCCTACGCCCTTGGCGAGGGCGACAAGGCCGTTGGCGCAGGCTGCCACCTGCGCCAGCGAACCAGCCGGCGACCCGATCTCGGGGTCGCTGATCGCCTGGATCGAGTCCACGACCACGACATCCGGCGCAAGGTTGACGACGGCCTGTTCGACCGCCGGCAAGTGCCTCGCTTCGACCACGAAGACGCCGGGCACCTCTGCGCCCAGCCGCTCGGCCCGCCGGCGCACCTGATGTGCCGCCTCCTCGGCAGCGACCAGCAGGCAACGCCTGCCCGACGACGCCATCGATGCCAGCACCTGCAGCAGCAGCGTCGACTTCCCGGTGCCGGGCTCGCCCCCGAGGAGAGTCGCCGACCCTGGGAGCAAGCCTCCGGCGAGCACCCTATCGAGCTCCCCTATGCCCGTCGCCAACGGCTTGTACGAGCTCAGGTCGACCTCACCCAGCGGTATGGGGACCGGGCGGTCCGAGGTACCACCTTCGCGCTGATGCGTGGCGACAAGCTCCTCTTGGAGCGAGTTCCACTCGCCGCAAGTCGGGCACCTGCCCGACCACCGAGCAGCTGTGCCGCCACAGGCCTTGCACCGGTGTACGGTCCGCATCTTGCTCATAGCCCCGGCAACCTAGCGCTGGCCAGTGACCGGAACCCGGCTTTTCCTGCGACCGGGCCGGCCGCCGAGGCCGCGCCGGCGCCACAGGAGGCATGTCGCGGTGAACAGGACCATCAGCGCCCCTGCGCCAATAGCGGCAGCAATGGCCCGGATCACAGGGATGTTCTCGGTCTTGCTCGATGCGAAAACCGTGGTCGCCTTGCCCAGCACGGGGGACCAAACAAGGTCTCCCCCTGAGGCGGGGCCTTTGGCATCTGATGAGGTCACGGTTCCGGGCAGCCGGACTTCGAAACCGAACGTCAGCTCCTCTCCGGGGTGCACCCCGAAGAGCCGGTGGATCTCGGCAGGCGACAGGCCGAGCGGGTAGCCAACGCTCGCGGCCAAACGGGGGTCATCAAAGCATGACAACCAGCACCGCAGGTCGACCATCCCCGAAGCTGTGTAATCGTCCTGGATCAAACCATGCAGCTCGGTGACGGCCAGGCGGAAGGGCCGGTTTGTCTCGGGGCCACTGCCGGCGATGTCAGCGACCAATGCCGGCACCTCGGAGAGGTTGGTAAAGGTGTGGCGCGCGCCGACTACGGTGCTGCCCCCGGGCCCGGGCTTGGGCCCCTCGACCACCCAACCGGCTGCACGGAGGTCGGCGACGGGCAGGCCAGCCCTCAGATCTTCGAGCTGGGCGGCGGTAGTCGCCGGAAAACTTACGACGAGGGCAACGGAACCGCGCCCGGTCCGCCCGACGACAACACGGAGGTTGACCGTGGCCCCGCACCCGGTGATCAGGATGGTTACTGCCAGCGCCAATGCGGCAAAGGACAACGATGTCCTTTGCCGCAGGCTCACATTGCCGCCTCGTCGGGCGCTCAGTGGCACCTCGGCGCAGTGGTCGCTTAGTCGCTGCTACCGGCGCCGGCCAGCTCGACCGGCGGCGGTTCGAATTGCTCCATTGCCTTGAACGTGATCTCGCCGTTTTCGACATCGGCGATGATCGTGTCGCCCGCGCGGAACTCTTTCCAGAGGATCTTCTCCGAGAGCGGATCCTCCACCATTCGCTGCAAGGCCCTGCGCAACGGCCGGGCGCCCATCGTGGCGTCGTAGCCCTTTTCGACAACCAGGTACTTGGCGGCCCTGGTCAGCTCGATGCTCAGGCCCTGCGTCTCGAGCTGCTCGCGCACCCGGCGGATCATCAGGTCGATTATCTCCGTGACCTCGTCCTTGGTGAGCTCGTGGAACACGATGATGTCGTCGATCCTGTTGAGGAACTCAGGGCGGAAGTGCTGCTTGAGCGCCTCGTTGACCTTGACCTTCATCTTCTCGTGGGTCACAGCCTCGTCTGTCTTGGCGAAGCCCACTGAGGCCTTGCGGAGCTCGGCCGTGCCGAGGTTGGAGGTCATGATTATCACGGTGTTCTTGAAGTCGACCGTCCGGCCCTGGGCGTCCGTCAGCCGGCCGTCCTCGAGGATCTGGAGCAAGGCGTTGAAGACATCCGGGTGTGCCTTTTCGATCTCGTCGAAGAGCACCACCGAGAAGGGCTTCCGCCTGACCGCCTCGGTCAGTTGGCCACCCTCTTCGTAGCCTACGTAGCCGGGAGGAGAACCCACGAGCCGGCTAACTGTGTGCTTCTCCATGTACTCGGACATGTCGAGCTGGACCAACGAATTCTCGTCACCGAAGAGGAACTCGGCGAGAGCCTTGGCAGTTTCGGTCTTGCCGACGCCGGAAGGCCCGAGGAATATGAACGAACCGCTGGGCCGCTTGGGATCTTTCAAGCCCGCCCTAGTGCGCCTTATTGCCTGGGACACGGCCTTCAATGCGTCGTCCTGACCGATGATCCGCCTATGCAGCTCCTCTTCCATGCGAAGGAGCTTGGAAGTCTCTTCTTCCGTCAGCTTGTAGACGGGGATCCCGGTCCAGTTGGCCAGAACTTCGGCGATCACCTCTTCGTCGACGACATCGAAAAGGTCGACGCCTTCGGCACGCCATTCCTGCTCTTTGGCAGCCTTGCGTTGAAGGAGCTCCTCTTCCTTCTCGCGCAGCTTCTTCGCCTGCTCGAAGTTCTGCTTCTCGATCGCCAGCTCCTTGTCCTTGCGCGCCTTGGCGATCTCTTCTTCGATGGCCTTGTAGTCCGGAGGCGTGGACATGCGCCGGATGCGCAAACGGCTCCCGGCCTCGTCGATGAGGTCGATCGCCTTGTCCGGCAGGTAGCGGTCGGCAATGTAGCGGTCCGCGAGGTTGGCAGCCGTAACCACTGCCTGGTCGGTGATCGTCACTCCGTGGTGAGCCTCGTAGCGGTCCCGCAGGCCCTTCAAGATCTCGATCGTGTGGGCGAGCGATGGCTCTTCGACCTTGATCGGCTGGAAGCGGCGCTCCAGGGCAGCGTCCTTCTCGAGGTGCTTGCGGTACTCGTCGAGAGTCGTCGCACCGATCGTCTGGAGCTCACCGCGGGCGAGCATCGGCTTCAGGATCGAAGCCGCATCGATCGCGCCCTCTGCTGCTCCCGCGCCTACCAGAGTGTGCAGCTCGTCGATGAACAGGATGATGTCGCCGCGGGTGCGGATCTCCTTCAGCACCTTCTTCAAGCGCTCCTCGAAGTCGCCGCGGTACCTTGACCCCGCAACAAGCGCGCCAAGGTCAAGGGTGTAGAGCTGCTTGCCACGCAGCGTCTCAGGCACGTCGCCCGACACGATGCGCTGCGAGAGGCCCTCGACGATGGCCGTCTTGCCCACGCCGGGCTCGCCGATCAGCACGGGGTTGTTCTTCGTGCGCCGCGACAGGACCTGCATGACCCGCTCGATCTCGCGCTCGCGGCCTATCACCGGGTCGAGCTTGCGTTCCCTCGCAAGCTGCGTGAGGTTACGGCCGAACTGGTCGAGGACGGGGCTACCCGCCGGGACATCGGCAGCGCTGGGAGCGGTACCGGCAGCCGTCTTCTCCGGCCCCGCCGCCTGGTAACCAGAAAGCAGCTGGATAACTTGCTGGCGGACTCGCGACAGGTCGGCACCCAGGCTCACCAGCACCTGAGCAGCCACACCTTCGCCCTCGCGCACCAAACCGAGCAACATGTGCTCAGTGCCGATGTAGTTGTGGCCCAGCTGCAGAGCCTCCCTCAGGGAAAGCTCGAGTACCTTCTTGGCACGTGGGGTGAACGGCGGAGAGCCGGTTGTCGAAGTCCCGGCCGGCCCGATTGTCTCCTCCACCTTTTCACGCACGGCTTCCAAACTGATGCCCAGAGATTCCAGCGCCTTAGCTGCCACGCCCTCACCCTCATGGATGAGGCCGAGCAAGATGTGCTCGGTCCCGATGAAGTTGTGGTTCAGTAGACGCGCTTCTTCTTGGGCCAACACCAATACTCTTCGGGCTCGGTCCGTAAAGCGCTCAAACAACTCTGCCAGCCTCCTCAGCAGATACGGAGCTCCGCACCTG
>DATKHZ010000377.1:0-2107 GCA_035509995.1 Acidimicrobiales bacterium
AGCTGGATCAGCAAGACCGACAAACCCTGGCGAGCCGCCACACGCGCCAGCGTGGCGCTCACGGTCGACTTGCCAACGCCCCCCTTGCCGGCCACGACCACAACGGAGCTCTTTCTGCAAAAGGCAGTTGCGCTTGTCTCCACATGCACTCATAGGCTGCCGGGTTACATCCCGGTGCTCGTTCGGGGGCGCACTGGCACGTTCCGACTCGCGGCGGACCATCCTCACCTGTAACCCTCAGCACTACTCCCAAGCAGGTTTACCGAGGAGGACCCATTGCCGATTCCACGAGTGCGCCGATCAAAATCGGACTCTGAAGCCGTGCTGCCAGGAATTGCCTGGACCTCTCACAATCGCCTCGGAGGAGTCGCAGCACCATTCGACCAGGCGGGCGGATAGCAACGATGCCAAACGGGAAGCTACCTACGGGACGAGTTACCCGAACGGTCCGCCTGGCCGGATTGGCCGGACACACACTCACCACCAGGACCCTGACCCGCGTACACAGTCGCTCAAGGGGCGACGCAGCCCGAGCCGCGGAGCAGGCCCGCCAGGAGCGCCTCGCAGAGCGCTACGCCGCGGTCCTGGGTGACATGAAGGGAGCGGTGATGAAAGTGGGGCAAATCCTCTCCTTCATCGACGTGGACGGCCTGGTGCCCGCTTCCTCCCGCGAGTTGTTCCAGTCGGCGCTGGCCCGGCTGCAGAGTGACGTGCCTCCACTCGCTTCCGACGAAATAGCCGGTGTGATTCAGACGGAGCTCGGAGCACGTCCCGAAAAGATCTTCGAATTCTTCTCCCCCCAGCCGGTCGCCTCCGCGTCCTTGGGCCAGGTCCATTTGGCCCGTTTGACGGACGGCACAGAACTGGCGGTCAAAGTGCAGTATCCGGGGGTGTCGGACGCGGTACGAGCCGATCTGGCCAATACAACTGTGCTCGCCTCGGTTCTTAGAGCTGGCCTGGCGCTGCTCGGTCCAGAGGCACCCAACGTGGACCTGAAGATGTTGGCTGAGGAGATACGCGACCGGGTAACCGACGAACTGGACTACAGGATCGAGGCCGCCAACCAGCGGGAGTTCCACTCACTTTACGAAGGCCATCCCTTCATACGAATTCCCGCGGTTCATCCCGAGCTCTCGACCGGCCGGATCTTGACTACCGACTACGTGCACGGAATGGGCTGGTCGGCTGCTACCGAAGCCGAACACTCCATCCGCTCTGACTGGGGAGAGGCCATCTTCCGATTCGTGTTCACCAGCCTGCACCGATACGGAATCTTCAACGCCGACCCGCACCCGGGCAACTACCTCTTCCACGAGGACGGCACGGTCACCTTTCTTGACTTCGGCTGCGTGAAGAGGTTCACGCCGGAGCGCGTCTCTGACATGTCGGCTCTCGTGGACGCCGCACTTAGCTGCGACGCGTCTGCTCTGCTTCAGTCGTTCATCAACGTTGGCTTGTTGGCCGACGCTCAGGTCGAAGGGCTGGACCCAGTTCGCTTGCTCGAGTTCTACCGCGCCGCGTTGCGCGACCGCTTGGACGAGCAGCCGTTCACGTACACCCCAGAATCGGTTGCCGAGCTCATGGTCGGCACGTACCAACCTTTGGGACAATGGAGCGACGTCACCGGACGGCTCCAGATGCCGAAAGATCTTCTCTTTCTCAATCGAATCATCGTCGGCGCCAGTTTTATACTTGGACACCTCTACGCCACCGCTGACTGGAAGGCGATCGACAGCGAGATCCGCCACGACGGACCGCCGGCCACCAAGTTTGGGCATCTCGAAGCTGCCTGGCGCACCGGTCGCGGCGGGAGCCTAGGTCCAGCCGGGTCCAGGGTGGCGAATCTCGCTTCGGCCGGGGGCCTCTAGTCCGAGCGAGCTCTCCAGGCCAGAGCTGGCCCAAGGGGGAAAGCGAGGACAGAGCGCACGGCCCGGGCTGACATGACAGCCTTGGAGCCAAGGCAACCAACGAACGTACTAGCAACCGGTCAATCAGGGGGATACAGCGAGAAAGGAAGAGTACAGACATGTCTGACCGCAGCGAGAGCGAGAGCCCAGTAATCCCCTCCCCGACCACCAAGCCGCATCGGGCCATGTCGAACCGGGAC
>DATKHZ010000378.1:0-2075 GCA_035509995.1 Acidimicrobiales bacterium
GGTGGTTCTCGGGCTGCTGAGCGTGGCCCTCCAGATATTCGAACTCACACGGCTCAGCTTCTACCCCGGGTCGAGCGGTTATGCCTCCTGCTTCATCGCCTGGGCGGTTATGAATGCATCGCTGCTATTGGGCTCCGTCTACTGGATCGAGACCATACTTGCCCGTTCGGCGCGCCTGCGCCGGGCCATGGCCGAAGAAGGGGCTGCGCAGGGGCGCCTCCCCGCAGACCGGGTTCACCACGCCAGTGCCGAGGGTTGCGTGCTGTTCTGGGGGTTTGCCGCCTTCATCGCCACGCTATTCTGGGTCTTCTTCTACGTCATCTGAGGAGCAGCTGTGCTCGTTGCGGACGCCTTTATCGATGCCCAGGTGATGACGATCGCTATACCCTTGGGCACCTTCTGCGTAGCGCTCATCCTGGGGTTCTTCGTACGGTACCGCCAGGGCTGACGGGGCGCTTGCCGCCGGCCCGAGCCCGGCAGAGGTTGTCGGTCCTGGGGTTGGTTGCCGGCGTCGTGGTAGTGGTGCCCCCGCTCGCGGCAAGTGCGCACCGCTACGACTGGGCTGAAGCGCTCCAGTTCATGGTGCTGGCGCTGGTGGCCCCGGGATTGGTCGTTGCCGGGGCGCCGTGGGAGCCTCTGGGCCTCGGCCCTGTGGCGGAGAAGTTAGCCGCAGCCCGCCAGCGCCACCACGAACGTGCCCGCACGGTGGCGGTGGCCGTACCGGCCCTCGCTTGCATTGTCGCCTGGCGTACGCCGTCCGCCGTCAATGCCCTGAGGGCCGGCGGTTGGCTCCTGGCCCTCGAAGCGCTGAGCCTCGGCATCGCCGGGGCCGCCCTGTGGCTCGAGTGCATCGGCTCAGGCGTGTTGGTGCCCCGCGGCCCCAGGCCCCAGCGGATCGCCGTGGCCGCGATCAGTATGTGGACGATCTGGGTGCTCGCCTATTTGTCGGCGATGTCCGGCGCCGGCTGGTACCGCAGTTACGTACATGTCCCAGGCCACGGCCTCAGCATGGCCATCGACCAGCAAGCTGCGTCCGGTGTCATGTGGGCCCTGGCTAGTGGGTGTTTCGTGCCCCTCATCTTCTGGGACCTGGTGCAATGGCTCCGTGCTGAAGAGGACGCTGACCACGAGTTGCACCGCGTGGTTCGCGAGGAGCGCCGTCGCGCCTTGCCGCCCGCTCGGCCCGCTGACCAGCCGTAGCGGCAGCCGTCTGTAGCGGCAGCCGTCTGTGGCGGCCGCCGGCCGTAGCCGCAGCAGGACGTAGCCGCAGCCGGCCGTATGGAGGAGCGCTGGTTGCGCTACCGGGGCGAGGGGAGGACGGGCGTCTGGGCCAGGTGCAGGGCAGCAAGATGGGTGTGCAACAGCGTGTCGACGGCTTGGAGCTCAGCCACGGCCTGGGCGCGGTCATGGCCGAGTGCCCGCACCTCCTGGGCGAGGCTTCTGCGAGCTTTCAGGTCCGCCGGCGTGGCGTCAAGGACCTGGATCTCCTCGATGGCGGCCAGCGCGTCCGAAGTCGCCCACAGGGTCACCACGGTCACTATTTGGCCCAAGTCGTTGCCGTAGGTGCCCCCAGGGACGTCCATGGTGGAGAGGTTGTAAATGCTGTTGTCGGTAAACGAGCAAGCGCTCTGGTCGTCGTTGAGCAGCCTGGGGACCTGGCCCTGCTCGGACGGTGTCAGGGACCCACTTACGAGGTCGTCGTAGATCGTGAAGGACTCGGACAGGGCAAAACTGCACGGGCCGACGTTCTCATTGACCTGCGAAACCACGCTGGCGCTGTTGGAGATCTCGGCGGCGCGGGAATTGGGCTGCGGCAGGTCGCTCACCACTATGGCGGCCACGATCACGGCCGAGACGGCGGGCACCAGGAACGATTTGCGCCGGTACCAAGGCCGCGCCGGGCTCGGCCCGGGCAACGGTTCGCCCGGGCCGAGCTGGTCCAACGAGAGGGTGGGCCGGTGGGTAGCGGTCACCGGTCGCCGCCCAAGAGGTAACGCGCCTCATCGGCGATCCCCGCCGCCCAATTTGCTTGGGTCGACAACGCCAGGCTGTACACGCCGGACCGGGTCTCGTTT
>DATKHZ010000379.1:0-2697 GCA_035509995.1 Acidimicrobiales bacterium
ATAGTCCTCTACATCGCTCCAGCCGAGCTGGTAGCGCCCCAGGTCAAGATCTTGAGCTGTGTTGGTCATCGAGCTTCCCTCCGTAGGGATTTCTCCTACGTAGATAGTAACAACTCCGGTGTACTACCCAACAGGCGATGCAGTCCAGTCAACTTCCTGGGCCCCGTCCCGCGGCAGTTCTGGCCCACGGCCAGAGCTCGCCGGCCATCTCAGCGGCCGCTGCAGCGGTGCCGGGGCTTCTCGGATCCCCAACCATCACGCCCAGCAGGCACTCCTGACCATCCCTGTCGGGGGCCGCGGCCACGGCTTCGCCGAGCGCGGCAGCGTCCTCGCCCACGAGAACGACCGGCGCAGCCTGGGCCACGAGACGTGAAGCCTCCTCGGGGACGTCGGTTACGTTTGCACCCAGCGAGCCCAGCGGGTAGGAAGTGCGTGACACAGTTGGTGCTAACGCTATGCCCCTCTCAGACGTTCCCCACCCTCCTATCGCGCCCCGCAAGCCTTTCGCCCACGTCGCGCACGGCGACACCAGGACAGATGACTGGCAATGGCTCGCTGACAAGCAGGACCAAGCCGTTGTCGCGTACCTCCAGGCTGAGAACGCTTACACCGAGGCTGAGCTCGCACCCACGGTCCCGCTCCAAGAGAAGCTGTTCGGTCAGATCCGTGCCAGGATCGCCGAGACCGACATCTCCACCCCGGTATTCCACGAAGGCTGGTGGTACTGGTCGAGGACCCTGGCGGGCCAGCAGTACCCGGTCCATTGCCGGAGGGCGGACCCGAGCAAGGCGCTCTCCGCTACCGAAGTGCTTGCGGCAGCCAGGGCCGCGCTCCCCGGTGCCGGCATCGCCGGGGACGGCACTCCGCCCCCCCAAGGTGACAGCCGGCCGATGGTGGGAGCCGCCCAGCACCCCGGAGAGGTCGTCCTCGACGAGAACGAGCTGTCGGAAGGCTCCGACTATTTTTCGCTCGGGGTCTTCGACATCCGCCCGGACCAGGAAGTCCTCGCATACGCGGTTGACCGTGACGGCTCGGAGCGCTATACGCTGCGTTTCCGGGATCTCGGTTCGGGGGACGACCTCGCCGATGTGGTCGAAGACGTCCAGTACGGTTCGGCTTGGTCGGGAAGTTGCAAAACTTTTTATTACGTCCGGCCGGACAAGGCGATGCGCCCTTGGCAAGTTTGGCGCCACACCGTTGGCACGCCGGCCTCCAAGGACCACCTTTTGTTCCAGGAGGACGACGAGCGTTTTTTCGTCTCGGTCGGCCTGACAAGGAGCAAGCGGTTCATCCTGGTCACCAGCGGGTCCAAGATGTCGAGCGAGGTCCGTTACCTGCGAGCTGACAAAGAGCGCGACCATCTCTCGATCGTGTTGCCCAGGCGGGAGGGGGTTGAGTACGACGTCGACCACGCCGTTCACCCTCTGCACGGAGACGTATGGCTGGTGCGCTCCAACCACGGCCCCAACGACGAAAAGCTCGAGAACTTCGCCGTGTTCACGCTTGGTGTCGGGCAGAGCGACCCCGGCGCGTTCCGGCCCCTGCTGCCATACCGGCCCGAGGTCAAAGTTGAGTCGGTCGACGCCTTTGCGCGCCACGCGGTCCTCCTCGAGCGTTTCGAAGGCCTGGAACAGCTGAGAGCCCTACGGCTCTCCGATGGGGAGCAACACGTGGTGGCCCAGCCCGAGCCCGCCTACACCTTGAGCGGCGACGCGAGCCTGGAGTGGGACACCGACGTAGTTCGCTTCGGCTACAGCTCGCTCGTAAGCCCGCCGTCGAGCATCGAGTACAACATGGAGAGCCGCGAGCGCTTTACGGTCAAGCAGGCAACGGTAGGTGGTGGTTATAACCCCGCTGATTACCGGAGCGCCCGCGTGTGGGCAGAGGCCCCCGACGGGGCACTCGTCCCGATCTCGCTCGTATGCAGGCGGGAACAGGACCTCGACGGGTCGGCCCCATGCCTTCTTTATGGGTACGGCAGCTACGAGATCACCATCGACCCCGCCTTTTCGCAGACTCGGCTGAACCTGCTGGAACGCGGGTTCGTTTTCGCCATAGCGCACGTGCGCGGCGGGGGGGAAATGGGCCGGCCGTGGTACGAGCAGGGACGGTTGATGAACAAAATGAACACTTTCAAAGATTTCATTGCCTGCGCCGAGAAGCTCATCGCCGACGGGTGGACGGCCGCTGACCGCCTTGCCATACGTGGCGGGAGCGCGGGAGGCCTCCTGATGGGAGCGGTCACCAACATGCGGCCCGACCTTTTCAGTGCCGTTGTGGCGGAAGTCCCGTTTGTCGACGTCGTGACCACCATGTCCGACGAGGCACTTCCGCTCACGGTCACGGAGTGGGAGGAGTGGGGTAACCCTCGAGACGACGCGGCGGCGTACTTCTATATGAAGTCTTATTCGCCCTACGACAATGTCCGGCCGGTCGACTACCCGTCGATCTACGTGACCGCCGGCCTCAACGACCCTCGCGTCGGTTATTGGGAGCCCGCCAAGTGGGTCGCGAAACTGCGCGCGACCAAGACCGACCACAAGCCGCTGTTGCTACGCACCGAGATGGGTGCGGGCCACCAGGGGCCTTCGGGCCGGTACGACACCTGGCGAGACGAAGCGCGTGTGCAATCGTTCATGCTGAGCACGTTGGGCGCAGATATGACGGAGGACTTGAGCACAACGCCGGCACGGAAGG
>DATKHZ010000380.1:0-2611 GCA_035509995.1 Acidimicrobiales bacterium
GGGCATGGGGTGGGCCTCGATATCCATGAAGCGCCCGCCCTGGGAGAGCGGTCGGGGGATATACTTTGCTCTGGTCAGGTGGTTACCGTCGAACCCGGCGTGTACGTCCCTGGGCTCGGCGGCGCACGCACCGAGGACACCGTCTTGGTTACCGGCGCCGGTTGTGAAATCCTGACCCTCTCGCCAAAGGTGTGAGGACCGGGAGGATCTCCGGGCGACGCGAGTTCGAAAAGGGGTTGCCGCCAAATGGTTGCTGTATCGACAAACGATCTGAAGAACGGTATGACCCTCAACCTGCCTGAGGGGCTGTTCTCGGTGGTTGAGTTCCAGCACGTGAAGCCCGGCAAGGGCGGCTCGTTTGTGCGCACAAAGCTGAAGAACATGCGCAACGGCGCCGTCATCGACCGCACCTACCGTGGCGACGAGAAGCTTGACCAGGCGATCATCGACAAAAAGGAGATGCAGTTCCTCTACACCGACGCCGGGGCGTACGTGTTCATGGACAACTCCGACTATGAGCAGCTGACCTCGCCGCGCGAGGCCCTCGGGACCGCTGCGAACTTCTTGAAAGAGGGCGATTCGGCGCTTCTCCAGTTTTACGACGGCGAGATAATCGGCGTCGACCTACCGGCAGCCGTGGAGCTCACGGTCACCCAGACCGAACCGGGCGTGCAGGGCGACAGGGTGTCGGGCGCGCGCAAACCAGCGACGCTGGAGACGGGGATAAGCGTCCAGGTCCCACTTTTCGTAAACCAGGGCGACAAGGTCAAGGTCGACACTCGCACTGGTGAGTACTTGACTCGCGTCGGGAGCTAGAACTGTTCGGCCTGGGGGGCCGGCGAGGGGCGCGCGAGCGCGCTCTCGAACTGCTCTACGAGTGCGACTTGAAAGAGCAGGCCGTGACCGACCTGTTGGCTGAGTTGCCGGTGGCCCCTCAGCCCTACGCCACCACCCTCGCGAGCGGTGTCGAAACCCATCAGGCCCGCATCGACGAACTGCTTGCTCGCCACGCGATCGATTGGTCGCTCGAGCGCATGCCGGTGGTGGACCGGGCGGTGCTGCGGATGGCTACGTTCGAGCTGGGATGGTGCCCCGACGTGCCCACCAGCGTCGTCATCTCTGAGGCCGTCGAACTGGCGAAGGAGTACTCGACCGAGGAATCGGCTGGTTTTGTAAACGGGCTGCTCGCAACAATTGCCCACGAGCTTCGGCCCGACGAGGATAAGCTGCCTGTTCGACCGTAAAGCCAGTCCTGTGAGGCTGGCACGGGAGAGAGGAGAAGGTGTGGGCCAGCGCGAGCGCACCCTGGTCTCCCCTGTCGGGGGAGTATTCCGGGGTCGTGCCGTTGTGATGGACGCTGAGGACGTCCGGCGGGCCACTTGGCGGATAGCTCATGAGATCCTCGAGCACAACCGCGGAGCGGCCAACCTCGTCTTGGTGGGCTTGCAGACCGGGGGAGTGTGGATCGCCTCGGCCTTGGCAGAAGTGGTGCGTGCGGTCTCGGCCACCGATGTGCCCGTTGGGGCTCTCGACGTCGCTTATTACAGGGACGACATCGGGCTGCGGCCGGTGCTGCCGGTGGCAGCGACCGAGATCCCTGTCGACCTGGGCGGGGCGGTGGTAGTGCTCTGCGATGACGTGCTCTTCACCGGTAGGACCGTTCGGGCGGCACTCAATGCGCTTTCTGACCTCGGCCGGCCAGCGGTCGTCCAGCTCGCCGTAATGGTCGACCGTGGCCATCGCGAGCTGCCCATTCGTCCCGACTACGTCGGCAAGAACCTCCCCACCCGCCGCCTCGAAATGGTCGACGTCAGCCCCGAAGGTGTCGTGCTCGGGGACATTGTCGGGCCGGAAAGCGAGGCCATATGACCCCGCGGCACCTGCTCAGCGTCGCCGACCTCGGGCTCGAGGGGATCGACGAGGTGCTCCGGCTGGCCGACACCTTCGTCGAAGTGGGCCGCCGGCCAATACCGAGGGTGCCGGCGCTGCGCGGCAAGACGGTTGTTTCCGTCTTCTTCGAGGATTCGACACGGACGCGGCTCTCGTTCGAGGCGGCTGCCAAGCGGCTCTCGGCCGACGTCATGACGTTCACCGGCTCGTCAAGCTCGCTCAACAAAGGCGAGTCCCTCCGCGACACCGTGCTCACCCTCGAAGCCATGGGCGTCGACGCCTTCGTCGTCCGCCACTCGTGCGCTGGGGTGCCGGCGCAGGTGGCCGGGTGGCTGGAGGGCGCCAGGGCTGCGGGCGGTGCTGGTGGCAGCGGTGCCTCGGTGGTCAATGCCGGCGACGGGGCCCACGAGCACCCGACTCAGGCGCTGCTCGACTGCTTCACGATCAGCCGGGAACGGGAGCGGCGTTTCGGGCACTCCCCAGCGAGGCCGGCGGTGCTGTCGGGGCTGCGCATCGCGATCGTCGGCGATATCCGCCACAGCAGGGTTGCCCGCTCGAATGTGATCGCCTTCTCGACGCTCGGCGCCACCGTGACCCTGGTGGCGCCGCCGACGCTGTTGCCGCCTTCGCTGTCGGGCTGGCCGGTCGAGGTGAGCCAGGACATCGATGCGGTGGTGGCCAAATCCGACGTCGTTTACCTCCTGCGTCTCCAGAGCGAGCG
>DATKHZ010000381.1:0-3670 GCA_035509995.1 Acidimicrobiales bacterium
TGGCCGCAGCCCTTGTGCAGCGGGCGGTTGGCGACCAACTGACCTGCGTGTTCGTGGACCACGGCCTGTTGCGCGAAGGAGAGCGCGAGCAGGTCGAGGAGGACTATGTCAAAGCGACGGGTGTAAGGCTGCACACCGTCGACGCCAGGCGCCAGTTCCTGGGCGCCCTGGCCGCCTTACCGGACCCGACGGATCCAGAGGCGAAGCGCAAGGCGATCGGACGTGAGTTCATCCGGGCTTTCGAAGGCGCTGCCGAAGAGATAATCCGCGCCGAACCGGCTGGTCCGGCTGGCGAGGTGCGCTTCCTTGTCCAGGGCACCCTTTACCCCGATGTCGTCGAGTCCGGAGGTGGGGAGGGCGCGGCGAACATCAAGAGCCACCACAATGTCGGCGGCTTACCGGAGGATCTCCACTTCGAGCTGGTCGAGCCCCTCCGCAGGCTTTTCAAGGACGAGGTAAGAGCAGTTGGCGAGGAGCTGGGCCTCCCCAAGGACATTGTCTGGCGCCAACCGTTCCCCGGTCCCGGGCTTGCGATCCGCATCGTAGGCGCGGTCACGGAGGACCGCCTAAGAGTTCTCCGCCACGCTGACGCAATTGCGCGCGAGGAGCTCTCAAAGGCTGGACTGGACCGTGAGATCTGGCAGTGCCCTGTCGTGCTGCTCGCCGATGTCCGTTCGGTAGGGGTCCAGGGCGATGGGCGCACTTATGGCCATCCGGTCGTGCTGCGCCCTGTGAGCAGTGAGGACGCGATGACTGCCGACTTTTCACGCCTTCCCTATGAGGTCCTGGCCCGGGTTTCGACGCGTATAACCAACGAGGTCAAAGAAGTGAACCGGGTGGTCCTCGACATCACCAGCAAACCGCCTGGCACGATCGAGTGGGAGTAACGGGCCTTTAGGGCCCCTCGGCTCATCCGCTCAATCGCTTGGCGCAGTTTTATTCGCTTTTCGAATAGACAGTCGACCAGACGCCGGGCCCGCGACGAAAAGTCGACCAGACGCTCCTCTTTTGGGCCTGGCTGAGCGCGACTTTTCTGCGGTTTACTTGCCCCCCCGCCAATAACTATCCCTTTTGGGCCGCCTCGAGGAGGGCCACGACGAGGGGGTGGGGAGAAGACACGGTGCTCGAGGCTTGAGGGACGAAGAGCGTGCCCATGAAGAAACGTAAACTCGGCAACTCGATCACCCTAGGTTCCCCCTCCGGGCCAGTGCCCGTCACCTGGAGGCCGCCGGCGACAAGCTCGCCGAGATAATCGGGGTTCAGGCCGAAGTTGCAGTAATAGCGCTCCAATACTTCTGTGCGGTCGTACGCCGCCGCAGCGAGCGAGTTGGGCCTCAAATGCACTGGCAAGGTTTGGCCGACGAGCGAGCATGACAGCGGGGTGATGAAAAGCCGATTTGCGTCGGGGTTCAGCTCGACGTGCTCGGCGTCGTCGTAACCGAGGACGTCACGGGCGAACTCGAGGACAATGTGCTGGAACCCGCCGCAGGTGCCGAGCAACGGGATATCGGAGGTTCGGGCATGCCGGATCGCCGTGAGAGCGCCCTCCGTGCTGTGGTACGGGCTTGCAGGAGCGATGAGCAGGCAGTCGAAGCCCTCGAGCTCCCGGGTGCCGCCGGATCCGACCTTCTCCGTGGCAACCCATTCCCCGGTTGCGGCAGCACCGAGCGCGGCGGCTGCGTGGACCAGGGCAGCGTCTGTGGCACGGTGGGTCTCGTTCCCGGGGTCGTAATCACCGACTACCCCCACGTGCAGCACGTTGTGGAACGTAGCCCGTAAATGCGGCACGCCTCAAGCGAAATAGTGGGCACCAGGATCTGCCCAAATTGTGGGCCCCCCCGTTAGCGATATAGACCGATGAGGTGGGCCCGCTTTCCGCACTAGCCATCGCCGGCGCCGGCATGGCTGCAGGATTTGTCAATGTTGTGGTCGGTTCGGGGACGCTGATCACGTTCCCCACGTTGCTCGCCGTCGGTTTCTCTCCCCTCGTCGCCAACGTGTCCAACACGATCGGGCTCGTCCCTGGCTCGCTCAGCGGTGCTCACGCGTACCGCAAGGAACTGACCGGTCAACGGCGCAGGGGAGTGGCACTGGGCAGCTGTTCTGTGCTGGGCGCAGTGATCGGTGCGTTCCTGCTGTTGGAACTGCCCGGGACCGCGTTCCGCCGCGTGGTCCCGTTCTTGATCCTTGTTGCTTGTGCCCTGGTTGCCTTCCAGCCGACCCTGTCACGCTGGCTCGCCCCTTCTGGCCAGCCGGCGCGGCGTTTCGGGAACCGGGGCCAGTTGCTGTACGTCGCGGTCTTCGCGACGGGTATCTACGGGGGCTACTTCGGCGCTGCGCAAGGCGTGATCCTGGTATCGCTGCTGGCCATTTTCATCAACGAGGGCCTGCAGCGGCTCAACGCCATGAAAAACGTCCTCGTCATGCTGGCCAACCTTGTATCCGGGGCTATATTCGCGCTGAGCGGTCATGTCTCCTGGGAGGCGGCGGGCATCCTCGCGGTGGGGTCCACCGTGGGGGGCCAGATCGGGGGACGCTTCGGGCGACGGCTCCCGCAGCCCGTGCTGCGAGTGGCTGTGATCGTGGTCGGCACGACGGTCGCCGTGGTCCTCCTAGCCTGAGCCCTTGCCTGAGCGAGCACATCGTAGAGGGGCGCCCCCATATCAACCCAGCGGTCCTACGATGCGCCAATGAAGCTAGATCTCCACATCAGCGATTTCACCTGGCAAGGTGGGCCTCCTCAGCTCGCATCCAAGCTCGGCGAGATCGCCCGCCTCGCCGAAGACGTCGGTTTTGACCGCATCTCCGTAATGGACCACGTCTGGCAGATCGGCAACCTCGGGCCACCCGAGCACGAGATGCTCGAAGCCTATACGACCCTCGGTTACCTGGCTGCTGTCACCCAGCGGGCCAAGCTCATGACCATCGTTACTGCTTCCACCTACCGAACCCCTGGCTTGCTCGCAAAGATCGTCTCGACGCTGGACGTCCTGTCCAGCGGGCGCGCCTGGCTCGGGATCGGCGCCGCCTGGAACGAGGACGAAGCTCGAGGGCTTGGGCTGTTCTTCCCACCTCTTGTGGAACGCTATGAGCGGCTCGAAGAGATCCTGCAGATATGCCTGCAAATGTGGAGCGACAATGACGGCCCCTACACGGGGCAGCATTACAACCTTGCGCGGACGCTCAACTCACCCCAGACGATAACCCGCCCCCATCCGCCGATCATGATCGGCGGGGCCGGCGAGAAAAAGACGCTGAAACTTGTTGCCCGCTATGCACAGGCCTGCAACATCTTTGGGACGACGGATGTAGCCCACAAGCTCGAGGTGCTGCGCGCCCACTGCGAGACCGAGGGCCGTTCCTACGACGAGGTCGAAAAGGGTGTGATAGTCCGCTTCGATGTCGGCGAGAAAGGCGAGCGAGCGGGCGAGCTCGTCGAAGAAATTCAAAAGTACGCGTCTCTCGGGGTTCAGGCCGTCTCCGGCACACTCGCAGGTGTCTCGAAGCTCACGCCTCTCGAGGTGATCGGCAAGGAGGTCATCCCGGCGATAGCCGACATGTGACGGCGGGGACATCTGACCGCAGGCTGGGGTGCTGCGGTCCCTAACTCTTGGCGCTGCCGAAGTACGGGGCGTCACCGTAGGCATAGACATCCCCGGAAGCGTCGACG
>DATKHZ010000382.1:0-12181 GCA_035509995.1 Acidimicrobiales bacterium
CACCAAGCTATGGACTTCGGCACGGTCCCGCTCGTCCCGGGTCAGCTTCCCGGGTTTGTCCCAGATGGTGTTGGGCACGCTCACGCGGCCGAGGTCATGCACGAGGGCGGCCGCTTCAGCGGACGGGCCGCAGGCCTCAGCTGTCAAGGCGGCCACCGCTCGGGAGTGGCCGGCGGTCCAGGGCGACTTGACGTCGGCAAAGTCGGCCAGCACCAACAGCGCCTCAGCCACTTCGCCCGGCGAGAGAGGTGAACAGCGCGGCGCCACAGCCAGCGCCGCGTCCCACGGGTCGACCGGCTCCACCGCTTCCCACCACCCCGCCCCCTCTGCTATGACCACACGGGCCAGGGCGGGCTCGTACGCCTTGCCCGAGCGTGCCGCGACGATCTGCAGCGCCCGGTCCGGGCCTTCAATGCGGGCCAGGATTTCGAACTCGTGGGCGACTTGGGCGACCCGCATCGCCTGAGGAATGCGCCCGCCTTTCACCCCGGCGGGAAGTCCTCGACCGTTCCAGCGCTCGAAAGAGGTGCGCAGCGCGACCAGCACCGGCTCTTTCAAACCGAGCCTTTTGGCGAACACGTCGGCGACCTCACAAGCGGTGCGGAAGTTCATCTCCGCCGCCTTCTTGCCCCCAGCCAGCACGGCCAGGACCGATCCGGCCCGGGACAGTCCCGCCTCGTCGGAGCCGGCGTGCGTGACCATCAACCGCAGCATGTCGAAGGGGTTGGCGAAGTCGGCCCTGGCCGCGTGCGCCCGCATCTCGATCTCGTCACCGAAGACCACCGCCATGTCGAACGCGTGCCCGGTGCAGCCCAGAAATCGAAGCGCCGAACACCACCAGGTGTCGGCCTTTTCGGTGTGGTCGAGCCCGGCGGCGCTGGCCAGGTGCTGGGCGAGGGCCGTCGCCCGCAGCTGTGAGCCGGGCGGCTGACCGAGCGCGTGGTCCTGGGCTACGGCCAGCAGTGCCGCGAACTCTGCCAACGTGACAGTCCGACCCATTGGCTCAACGGTAGATGGGGAGTTATCCCGATGCGGCGAACCCGACCTGAACGGCACATTCATAGATAACAACCAGCGTCCGCAACTCCAGGGGCGCCTTGCAGACACGGAGGTACAAAAATGGGATCCGAAACCGACGCCGTCGCCAAGTTCCTCAATCGGTTTGCCGACACATGGGCGAGCAATGACGGCGCAGCTCTGGGGGGTTCGTTCACAGAAGACGGCAGCCTTATCAACCCGTTCGGACAGCGCGCCGATGGTCGAGAGGCGATCGCCGCCATGTACAGCGAGTACTTCCCCGGGATGCTCGCCGGCACGACGACCGCCATCGCCGTCGAGAGCATCCGGCCGGTCGGCGAAAGCCACGCCTTCGCCGACGCCGAACAAACCATTACCGCAACTGGCGGCGAAGTGCTGCTCGTCGTCCACCTCGCCGCGCTCCTCCGCCGCGACGGCGAGGACTGGCGCTTCGTCGACGCCCGCCCCTACACGCCGGCCACCCTGCCGGGCTAAAAATGGACGCCACTACGCGCCATAGCGCGCTCACCTCGACCGGATCCAAGCCATAGACGGGCAGCTCCATGCCTTCCAGGCCGTTCTCGCGGAGCAGGCTCTCGCCCAGGCCAACCCCTTGGCCAACCGGGACGACCGAGACGACCTTCCGCTGGCCGCAGTTCCAGTGGCGGTTAAAGACAACATCGACGTCCAGGGAGCCCCGACCCGCCACGGCTCCGCCGCCAGCTTCGCAGGGCCCGCCCACGCCGACGACGAACTGGTGGCCCGGCTGCGCCGAGCCGGCTGTGTCGTCATCGGCAAGACCCAGATGCCCGAGCTAGCCATCTGGCCCTTCACTGAACCGACCGCCTTCGCGGCCACCCGCAACCCGTAGGCCCGCGTCCTGGGCTATGCCGGCGAGCTCAGGCGCCCACCCGAGACGCGTCCCGTCCTGGTTCTTTCAGGACGGGAGTACGGAGACCGCGTCGGCGTTCGTCGTAGCACGCCTAAAAACACCTGCCGTGCTTTTTCGTTTAGTCGATATGCACTTCGTTGGCAATTGACTGGGCACCGGTGGATAGCGGTGGACGTCCCCTGTACTCTTCGAAAATGCGTTGCACCACGGCGGCGTTTGCGGCGTCTGGCTCGACTTGCTAGGTATAGCTTAGCTAGCGCCCGCCACGGTTCGCAGTTGGCCGGGAATATCCTTCAGCTCCCCTGTACGCCCGCCGGTGAAGTCGGCTTTCCCATTATCTCGGCGACGACGTCTTGTGGGGACGAAACTCGATGACCCAGTAAACGTTGCAGTTCGCGACGGGCCAGTCGGTCGAGGCTGGCAGTGAAGTCCTTCCCGTAGAGCTGCCCACCACTGAGATGATGCGCGCGCATGGCCTCGGACGCCCTGTCCGGATCCCGGTCGCGTATTGCCTCATATACGGCTCGATGGTACGGTGCCGACGCCGCGGTGGCCTTCGCGTCCATCGAAGTTCTCAGTGCCAGTTCGGACACGAGGCTGACGATGGACTCAAATGTCGTCTCGATCACCGGGTTGTGAGCCGACCGTGCTATGAGAACGTGCAATGCGACGTCGCAGCGGACCCGGTCGAGGATGTCCTTTGGGTGCTCGAGGCGCTCGACTGCCTCCCGCAGCACCTCGACCTCGTCTTCAGATGCCCGCAGCGCGGCCAGCCGCGCCGCCGCAGGCTCAATTATCATCCGGGCTTCGATGAGGTGTTCTGGCGTGATCCTTTGCCGCCGATAGTGCGAGTCGAGCGGCCGAGCCGCTTCAGCGTTGGTCCGGTGACGCACGAAAGCACCCCGCCCAGGAGCGACCTCGATGAGCCCACGTTCGACCAGGCTCCGCAGGGCCTCACGCACCAGTGGCCGACTGACACCGAACCGTAGAGCTAGCTCCCGCTCGGACGCCAACTTGGTACCGACGGCGAGGTTCTCGTCCATGATCTCCCGTTCCAGTTGATAGGCGACCTGACCCCGTGCAGGGGGGCTCGACGGCGTGGTCATACGCGGGTCATCTTAACCGGGAGGGGTGGTGTCTCATCCGGGCGCGCTAACGCGGCGACGGGTGACGTTTCGCTTCATCCGTCCTTTCTGTTTACCCTCGGCGGGCACACCCTGGTGGAGTGCCCGCCGCCCATCCGTTGGGTGCCAGAGGCAAATGAAAGGGTATTGACTTCCCGTCATAACAGCTGTACATTACACTGGTATGACTGGTATGACCACCAGCCGGAAGGCGAGCATCAAGACGCCCTAGCGACCCAACGACAACCGCCGAGCCGGCCACCCGAAGGATCCGAATTGGGATGCCGGGAGGGCGCTCGAGAAACCCCCTGGACTGTCCTGCTTGGCGGTCACCCGCTTCGCGGTGAGGCTGGCGGGTAGAGGCAACGACGATTCCGGCCGTGCCCATCTGTAGATCGATTTATCTAATCGCGGCCGGGAGTTCTCGTGATTTGGCCTACCAAGCAGCCTTGACAAAGTAATAGCACCTGATTAGCCTGTGCCTCCGACGTAAATCGATCCACTCAAAGTTGGCTCGGCGGTTCGTGCCCAATGTCAAGGGACGAAGCCGGAATGTCAAGGGACGAAGCCGGACGCGATAGCCGCTCGGCCGAGGACCGGGGAACGCAAGGTCAGGGCGCGCTGCAGGCCCACATGTGACCGTCGGAGAGCACAACGTGTGACCGTCGGAAGAAATGCAACCCGTGACCATAACAGAAAGGGAGGAAAAACAATGGAATTAGAAAGGGAACCAGGCTCGGAGGAGGTATCGGCCACCGAGGGCTCGACTGAGGATCCCCGAGCCCCTCACGTCCTTGACCGGCGGATGTCGCGAAGGCGCATGCTCGCCGGTGGGCTGACCGCCGCCGGCGTGGCCGCCGGCATTGGTGCGCTTGGCAGCGCCCCTGCGATGGCGGCGACATTGCGCCGCCCCCAGGCGTCCCGCAAGTTCAAGATCGCTCTCGCGAACTCGTACATCGGCAACACGTGGCGCATCGAGATGGAGAACGTCCTCAAGGCGGCCGCACTGATGCCGCCGTACAAGCACCTGCTGGATCTCACCGTCTACAACGCCCCCACCACCAGCAACTCGGCCCAGGCGAGCCAGATGTCGGACATGATCGCCTCCGGCTTCGACGCTATCCTGATCGATGCAGCGTCGGCGACCGGGCTCAACGGAGTGATCACCGAGGCGACTAAGCGGGGGATCATTGTGGTCGCCTTCGACAACAACGTCACTGCCCCGTCCGCTGCCCAGATTCAGGTCAACCAGCTCTTCTTTGGCCAGACTTGGGCAAACTTCCTCGTCAAAAAGCTAAACGGCAAAGGCAACGTGATCATGGTCACCGGCGTGGCCGGTGCCGAGGCCAATGTGCTGCGCAACCAGGGGGGCATGGAGGTATTCGCCAAGCACCCCGGGATCAAGGTCGTCACCACCTATTCCGGCCAATGGTCCACGCCGAAAGCCCAGGAGGCCACTACCTCGGTCCTGCCTTCTCTGCCCCACATCGACGGCATCTGGTGCCAGGGCGGGACAGACGGGGTGCTCAACGCCTTTGCCGAAGCCGGGCGCCCGCTGCCGTTCACCGCCGGTGAGGCCGAGAACGGCTTCCGCTTGTACATGGCCGGGGCCGGCGGCCCGAAGCATGACCTGTCTGTCGACGGTATCTCCGTCGGCCAGCCCCCCTACCTCAGTGTCGCTGCCCTGGAGCTCGCCCGCCGGCTCTTGCAAAAGGTCCCCGGCCAGTCCACGTCAGTTACCCTGGACGCGCCGGTGTTCCTGAGTAGCCAGGTGAAAGTGGGCAACGGGGCCTACCCCAACTTGCCAGACGATTTCTACGACTCCTACACAGGCGTAGGAGCGGGCGCCACGCTCATCATGTGCCTGAACGCCGCTCTGCACGGCACCCCCTGCCCGGGCACCTTGACGGTGAACATCCCTAAGTAAACTGCCGCCGGCATGAGCGAAGAAGCCAGCGCCGGAACCTTATCTCCCGCTGGCGCCGTCGGAGAGGCCGTCGGCGCCAGCGGCGTGACCAAGACGTTCGGGGCGGTACGCGCCCTCGAGAAAGCCGACCTGAGCGTGGCCTTCGGCGAGGTCCACGCGCTGGTCGGAGAGAACGGCGCCGGCAAGAGCACCCTGATCAAGGTGCTCTGCGGGGCTCTCCAGCCCGACCAGGGGGAGATCAGGGTTCGGGGCGGCCGTGTCGGGCTGTCGAACCCGGCCAAAGCCCGGTCGCTCGGCATCGGCACCGTGTTCCAGGAGCTGACCTTGTTCCCGTGGCTGTCGGTGGCCGAGAACCTGCTCCTGCAGCGGGAGCCCCGCGGCCGGAGCGGGCTGATGCGCCGGCGCGGGCTCGTCCCGGAGGCAACGAGGATGCTCGCAAGCCTGGGCATCGAACAGGTCGACCCCGGCGCCCTCGTGGCCGAGCTGTCCCTGGCCGAGCGCCAGGTCATCGAGATCGCCAACACCGTGCTCCGCGAGCCGGAGATCGTCTTCTTCGACGAGCCCACGTCTTCGCTCGTCGAGCAGGACGTCAGGTGGCTCTTCGCGCTGATAGGCCGCTTGCGAAGCGCCGGAAAGGCCGTAGTGTTCACCTCGCACCGCTGGCAGGAGGTGACCCACCTGGCCGACCGTATAACGGTGTTCCGGAACGGCACCAGCGTTGGCACCTTCACCTCGCTCGGTGAGAGCGAGGCGGTCAAGCTCATGACGGGTAAGAGCGTCGACGCGATATACCCCGCTTCCGCTTCCGCTCCTACCGATCAGGCGCTGCTCGAGGTGTCCCAGCTCTCGGGCCGGGGCCTGAGCGAGCTGTCGTTCGAGATCCGCCGAGGCGAGATCCTGGGTGTCGGCGGCCTGGCCGGTCAGGGGCATCGGGAGCTGTTCCTCACGCTCTTCGGCATGCAGCGCGCCACCGGGGGCAGGACGTTGGTTGGTGGCCGTCCCGTCCGGCTGCGCTCGCCGCGCGCCGCCATGCGGGCCGGGCTCGGGATCGCATTCGTGCCCGAGGACCGCAAGGCCGAGGGGCTGCTGATGCCTATGAGCGTGCTGCAGAACATGACCTTGGTGGTTTTGGGGCAACTAAGCCGGGCCGGCTTCCTGCGGCCCCGGGAAGAACGCCGCCGGGCCGGTGTAGTGCTCAATCAGCTCAACGTACGCAGCTCTGGGCCGGACCAACCGGTCCGGGCTCTGTCTGGCGGGAACCAGCAGAAGGTGCTGATCGGCAGGTGGCTTCTCGCCGACTCGAGGATCCTGCTCCTCTACGACGTAACCCGCGGCGTTGACATGGGTGCCAAGCACGAGATCTACGAGCTCATGGTTGCGCTCGCCGCCGAGGGACGGGGCCTGCTCTTCTACTCGAGCGACACGGAGGAGCTCGCTCACCTGTCCCATCGGGTGCTCGTGCTGAGGGAGGGCCGTGTGACCAGCGAGTTGGCAGGGCCGAAGATCGAGCCCGAGGAGATCGTGAGGGCGTCGATTTTTGACGTCACCGGGTCCCGAACACGTGACTGACGACGCCGTTAGCGCCGCGGTGCTTGCCGAGCGGTCCGGGGGGGGTCCCGTGGACATCCCGAGCGGCGGGGGGCCGGAGGCCCGTGCCCGCCCCAGTCCCGGGAGGACCGCCCGCAGGTTCGTCACCCAGAACCTGGGGCTGGTGCTCGCGTATGTGATCCTCGCCGCCACCACGGGCACCTACCTGGGGTTTTTCGACGCTTCGAGGGGGCGTCTTCCCGGCGCCTACTCGGTCGCCTCCATCGTGGACTCGTCGATACCTCTCTCCAGTGCTGCTCTCGCCCAGACACTGGTGCTGCTCACCGGAGGTATCGACCTCTCCGTTGGCGGGATGATCGACGTGACCAATGGCCTGGCCGCTAGCAATTTCCGCCCAGACGCACCCAACGTGATCAACTGGAGCCTGGCCATTCTCGGCGTGGGGGCGCTGGGGGGGCTGGTGAACGGCCTCCTAGTCGTGAAAGGCCGCCTCCAACCCATCCTCGTGACTCTGGCCATGCTCTCGATCCTGCAGGGCGTGGCGCTGCGCATCCTGCCCCAGCCTGGCGGGTCGGTGCCGTCGAGCGTTACCAACTTGCTCGTGAACCCCAACCAACCCACGGGCCTCGTGCTGATCGCAGTCATGGCGATTGGCTGGATGGCGTTCCGCCGTACCCGCTTCGGCGCCGACGTCTTCGCTATGGGCAACGACCGAGCGGCCGCCCGAGCGCGCGGAGTGCCGGTGGGCCGCACCACCGTGGCTGTCTACGTTGCTTCCGGCATGCTGGCCGCTTTCGGCGGCATCCTGGTCGCGGCCGTGGCGACTTCGGGGGACCCGACCCAAGGTGATGTCTTCACTCTGAATTCAATCGCCGCCGCCGTGCTAGGAGGGGTGAGTCTCGCCGGAGGCCGGGGCAACGGTGTGGGGGCCATCGCCGGCGCATTCGTGCTCACACTGATCGTCGACGTCCTGTTCTTCGCCAACGTGAACCCGCTTTTCGGTCCCTTCTACGAGGGATTGTTCCTGATCGGCGCCATAGTGCTCAGCGTCGCGGTGGGTAGCTACCTGAGGCGCCGGAGCCGGTTGTGAGCGCCCCGACGAGTGCAGAGCGGCCCGGCGGCCTGGGCAGCCGGCTGCTGGCCGGCCTGCGCGAGGCCCCCGTGGGGCGCAGCGCCGACCGCCGGCGTGTCTTCTACGCCTACTTGGCCGCGTTGGCGCTTTTCGTTATCGGCGAGATCGTCCACCCCGGCTTTGCCGGGCTGAAGAGCATCGAGAGCATCCTCGAGATCGCCTCGTTCGTGGGGCTGGTCGCTGCCGGGCAGACGTTCGTCATCCTCGTGGGAGGGATAGACCTGTCAGTCCCGTACGTCCTCAACGGGGCGTCGGTGCTGCTGGTCGTCGTCTCCAACGGGCTGGAGAGCCGGGCACCGATAGCGCTGCTGGCCGCCTTGGGAATGGGCCTCGGAGTGGGGCTGGTGAACGGGCTGTTCATCGCATACTTGGGGGTTCCCGCCGTGGTCATGACCCTGGGGATGAACGGCGTTCTCAACGGCCTCACCGTGGGGCTCACCGAAGGCTTCACCTGTGGCAACTGCGCCGCCTCGGCGCCCCCAGTGGTGGAAAAATTGGCAGGGGGCAACATAGTCGGGATCCCCGCTTCTTTGTTCGTGTGGGCAGCCGTGGCGGTGGTGGTGACCATTATCTTGAGCGCGACGACCTTTGGGCGGCGGATCTACGCCGTCGGCAACAACCCCCTTGCCAGTGAGCTAGCCGGAGTCCCGGTCCGCCTGGTCAAGGTGGCCGTTTACGGGCTGTGCGGGCTCTTCGCGGCGCTGGCGGGGGTGGCCCTGCTCGGGGTGATCGGAGAGTCCTCGCTCGGCCTGGGCGACCCCTACCTCCTCCAATCCATTGCTGCTGTAGTGATCGGCGGCGTCTACATCCTCGGCGGGCGCGGCCATTACCTGGGCGTAGTGGCCGGCTCGATCAGCCTGGTGGCGCTGATCACCGTGCTCGAGGCCGTGAATATGCCCATATACGGCCAGAGCATCGTGTACGGAGTGGTCATCCTGGTGTTATTGCTGGCCTATGGCCGCGAAGAGGCCGAGGTCTAGGTCCAGACGATGAGCGCCGTACCCTGCGGTGAGCTCAGGGCGCTGCGTGGTCATGACCCCAAACCGCAGAAGCTCGGTGAACATGGCAACATCTACGTGACGGGGCCAGGACGCATCTGGGTGCTCTCTAGAGAGAGGCGGCATCTCGGCACCATAGAGCTCCCAGAGATTGCCGGCAACTTCAACTGGGGCGACCACGACTGGAAGACCCTGTATGTCTGCGCCAGCACTTCGGTTTACCGAATTGAGATGGCAGTCGCCGGCAACCGCCTCGGGTACATGTTGTGATGGTTGCCATGGACGGCTTCGATCGTCAACGGACAGCGCTCATCATAGAGGACCTGCAGAACGATGCGATAAACGAGGCCGGCGCATTTGGGGCTTCAGGCGCGGCCGCCCACGCCAGAAGCCAGAACGTGGTTGCGAACGTTGCCGCCTTGGCGGCTGCATGCCGCGCCGTGTTTGTGCCAGTGGTCCACGTCTGGTACATCGTGGAGCCTGGTGCGGCTGAGCTAAAGCAGAATGCGAGGTTGTTCGTGGACGTGAGGAGCCGCAAGGCGAATGTGCGAGGAACATGGGGCGCCGCTCCTGTGGAGGGCCTCGAGCCTGTCGCGGACGACTTCGTCGTGGAAAAACTTCGAATGAACGCGTTCTACGGGACAAAACTTGACGCGCTGCTGAACGGACTAGGTGTCGACACAGTAATCCTGGCCGGCGCCTGGACGAACATGTCGATCGAGCATACGGCTCGCCACGCGGCCGATGCAGGGTACCGCGTTATCGTCGTTTCCGACGGCACCTCGACGCTGAACGCTGAGTGGCAGGCGGCGGCACTCAACTACGCGCTTACTCAGGTTGCAACCATCGCATCGTGCCAAGAGGTCGCTTCGATGCTCGCCGCCCCATGACCAGGAGGTGGTGGCCCGGCTCGATTGTACGATGACCGCGCTGTCGCGGTGAGCCCTTTTGACCGGGCAGAACGGTTCGCTCAGGAGGCGGTTTCCACGGGGGCTACGCGCATTCGACATTGGCTATGGACGCGAATTTCCGCCGAGCGGGGATGAAAGATCCAGTAACCGGCAGGCCCATCTCTGACGAAGACGAGGTCCGCAGCGTGATCACCGACATGGCGTTAGCAGCAATTGGCGCTTCATCGTTCGATAACGAGATTGGCACCCACGTCGCCGGGGCTTACGGGTTTATCAGCGAGTTACCAGAGGTCGCGCAAAGAGGCGGTGAGAGCACTGGTGGCTGACGTCGACTACGACGTGCTTGCATGTACAGCGTCTAACAGGTCTTTTGCCCCCGACAGCCGGCGTCAGACTTTGAGCAGTCGTTCGAAAAAGTCCCGGTAGCGTTGAAACGCCTCACGCAGCTCATCTGTCGAGACCTCTTTCCCCTCGGACCACTGTGCCTCCATGGTGTAATGCTGTTGGCGGAAACCCCCCACGAGCTCGTCGATTACAGATGACACGAGGGAATCTGCCTCGCCTACCGCCCGTCGGGGGTCGTCGACAAAGCCGACTTGCACTGATTCCCACTGGTGGCGGAGGCCTCGGAGTCTGAGAGCAGATCTCCCCCAGCGAGCATGGTGCCGCCTCTGCGGGCCCCGACCACCGCGCCCGCTCGGGTCTCGCCCGGCGCAGAGCCCGGTTCAGAGCCGGCCGGCGCGCCATATGCAAGCTCTATGACCTCGGGCTCGGCCGTAGCCGAGCGCTGTGTGGCGCGCCCCTCGGGCACCGCATAGGAGCGGCCCCTTTCCTTGTCAGTATCGCCCATTACCGGTGTCTCATTTCGCTTGGAGAACTCGTTAAATTGCGGCATTATCTCGCATCCTCCTTGGGTTTGCGGGGCTGACTAGAAACTGGAGCTCGGCGCATGGGGGACAGCGTCACCCTTGCTGGGCGCGTCATCCTCGTCCGTGCGGCCATCATCCACCAGTTCAGAAAAAAGCGCGCGATAAGAGACGAAGGCCTGGCGCATCTCGTCAGTGGCGACTGGGCGGACCTGAGCTGAAACGTAAACCCCGTGCGCCTGGCGATAATGCTCGACGACTTGGGGGTGGTCTACGGAGATGAGCTCGGCCTGCCGTTCAAAGTCCTGCATTGGGTAACCGCGGTCAACCAATGCGTTGGTTATCAAATCGTCAGCTTGGGCCAGCGCGGCGCGCGGCGAGTCCACAAAAATCGCCTGGACTTGACGCCAATCCTGCATGTAGCGGTCTCTTTGCGCGGGACTGAGCGGCCGCACTGCTATATGGTCGCGGCGTTCGACCCTGCCACGAAGATCTACTTCGGCCTGTTTGGGGCTGCCGGCTTGGGCTACGGCACGGTCGTACTCCGGGCCGAAACGTTCCCTCAACCTGTCACGACGGCTCACTCTACGGCTTACCAGCAACCCGGCCAGCCCGAGCACCAACACGACCGCGACTACCACGATTATGACAATGGCGTCGCTACTCATAGGAACCTCCTTTGGAGTGGATCCTGGCCGCGCCGGTCGCGTCTTAGAGGCAGATCCTCTTCCCCTCGAGTGACTGGCTGCAAGCGCCTTACCGGTGGACAGTACCCCCGCGACGGCTCAAGCTAACCTCAGCGCCGGCGAGGTTCGGGGCAACGGCTGAGGGGTACATGCGGCCTGTCCGAATCGTCCTGTGGTCCCGGGGGGTGGACCGGCTCACTGATGTCGTAGGTGGGTCGGCGCGTAGGCGCGTTGTCTTGCTCCTAGCGGCCGTCCTCAGTCTTCAGAGCGCCGATGAGGACTCTGAGGTCCGCCGCAAGGCCAGGCAACGCTTGGACATCGACCCTCGGCCCGCGCTTGTGCTCAACCGCGACCCGCTCGAGATGTCGTCGTGGGCCGCCAGCACGTACGTATTGCGGATACCGAGCAACCTGGTCCTCATCGCGGCGTCGGTGCTCGGATATTTCTTCCTGGCAGGGCTGCGCTCCTTTGCAGTGCTTTTCGCCGAGTCGCATTACCAGATCTCTCAGGCGGCCGTGTCCCTTGTTTTCATCCCCGTCGGCGTCGGCGCCGCTTTGGGCACCCTGGTCGGGGGCCGTCTCGTCGACCGCTTGATACGCGGGGGGAAGATCGATGCCCGGATCACGGTGTCGGCCGTGGCATTCTTCGGTGCGGCCGTACTTTTTCTTCCTGGCCTCTTAAGCGCTGTCCTGCTTGTGTCTATCCCGCTTTACGCGCTGGCAGCCGCTTGCCTGACGGCTCCGAACCCCGCCCTCGACGCCGCCCGGCTGGATGTAGTCCCTTCGCGGCTGTGGGGCCGGGGAGAGGCGGTGCGGACCTTTTCGGAGTTGGTCCTCGAGGCCTTCGCCCCATTGATATTCGGTTACGTCTCTGTGCAGTTCGGCGGTCCTGGGGCGAACCTGGCGCCCGCGGTCGGCGTCAAGGCGGCTGCACCAGTATCGGCGGCGCAGGGCCGCGGCCTCGAGTACACGTTTATCGTGATGCTGGTTCCCTTGCTCGCTGCCGGCCTCCTCCTTCTGGTGAGCCGGCGGCAATACCTTCGCGACGTAGCCACTGCTGATGTGTCGGACCGCGTACTGT
>DATKHZ010000383.1:0-13713 GCA_035509995.1 Acidimicrobiales bacterium
GGCGACCCGCGGGTTACTGACAAACTGAGGGTAAGGCACGCCCCACTGCGCGATCCCGACGTTTATGCAGCCCACAGCTATTTGATCGGCGCTCTCCTTCGCTGGCAGGCTCGTAGCCAGCCCGCACCCTGCCCCTGTCGCCTGCCAGGAGAGCATGGGGTCACCCGTCGTGTTCGGCAGTGGGCCACCGGAATCGATGCCGCCCGACTCCACGAAGAGGTTCCCGACTACGGCAGCGGCGGCGAACTCGGAGTACCCATGCTCCAGGAAACTGTAGAAGAGGCACTGGCTGCGCTTTGCGGTCGAGAAACTCATCTCGCTGCCAGAGTTGACCTGGCCACAATTGAAATAGGCCACCGTGCCGGCACCACCCGGGCCAACCAACAGCATTCCGCTCGGGTCGCCCTCGTTGACAGGGTCGTCGCCGGCATAGGCGAAGGGCTGGCCTGTCTCGGCGAGGTCCGGGTCCACGCTCATGAACTGGCCTGGGCCCGGGTCATACCAGCGCGCAACACAGACCCCGCGTGCGTTCTCACGTACTTTGGGTACGCAATGGCGCTCTGAACTGGGTCTTCGCGTGACGGAAGGACGCAGCCCGCGTACGCCGACCCGGACCTTGGTGGGCTCGCGTCTTCGGCACAAGGACGGCACATTGCCATCCTCTCACCTCGACCCGAGGCTCGCCGCTACCGGAGCCGATACGACTCGTTCCCCATTACGGCCGTCATGACCAGGAACGTCTGGAGTTGGTGACGCCGTCCCTAAGCCATACGACGATGGGGTGCTGCGATGGGCACGGTAGTTCGCGTTAGCGTCGCACTCATCGCCCAATTCGACGGCGGCTCGGCGACGACCACGACAGCCGGCGCCCGGATGTCAGCGGGCTTGTCTCCGTGGACGGCGTTGCCGAGCCACACCTTCCCGGGGGAGTGCATCATGTGTGGTTCCCCAGGATGGCCTTCGTCACCAGGACGCGGGGGGTTCAACGACAACGCCCGTGCAGCGTTGCCCTGGGCGCCTTACCAGCTCGCGGCGATGCCTCTGCGGCCGTGAGTGGACTGGGATAGGGAAGGGGCACAACGCACGTCGTGAACATAGCGGGGCCAAATTTTGAAGAAATTGTGCTTCAACTTAGCAATGTCGCCGAGAGACTATCGGCGCGGGTGGACCTCGGGAGCCGGTGACGTATCGCTTCTTCACCTTCTCGTGGAGCCCGATCTATTGTTCAACCTTATATCCGTATTCCAGCAGAGCCTGCAAAACTTTGGTGCGCCTCATCCTCCAGAAGTAGGCTCGCTCCTCGCCGGCCACAAACTTCAACCCGCGTCTCAAGGCCAAGCCGTATTTGCTCACCTGAACTGAATCTCTACTGGCGGAGAAGGTCGGCGCGATGACGTTCGCCATGCCGGCCGACCACAACATAACCCGTTGGGGTGAAATAGTGAGTCGACCGCTTGGAATTGTCGCATTCCAGCGGTGCGGCCAACGTCGGCCGGACGGGACGTTTACGCCGCCACGGAAGACCAGCTTCCGCGACTCCCCGGTGTCGTCCTGGGTCACCACTCTCGGCCTATGTTGAATATGTACTTGGTGTATGAATCTAACAATGAAACGCCTTTACCGTTGATGGCCCCGAACTCGTACTGAACACCAAAAGCGTGCCAACCCCAACTACCAACGTCGCCGTAAACGAGGTACGCTCCGGCCCCTGGCCCGAAACCCCATTGGGCACCGGCAGTGATTGACCAACTCGATATGAAGCTCTTCAGGTCGGGTTCACTGGGAACATTGCTGTTAAATATCCACCCAGCATCGGCAGCCAAGGCCTCACCGACCGTGAGGGTTACTCCTCCTTCATACCCGAAGTAAACATTGCCGTATCGGTCGATCGTGATTTGGTACCCGACGTCAAGATGGGATACTAGAGGCAATAATTCGGGGTAGATTAATGCCAACGGAGCCAGAAAAGTGCCGTTCACGTCGATGCCTATCCAGTCCGGCCAGCGCTCCCAAGTGTGGTCTGGGCTTGGCTCGGAAGCGTTCGTCAGCGCGTCGCACGTGGTGGCCCCGTTCTCACTTCCGCTGCCTTCATACCTATTCGCGTTCCTTAGTGCTTCGTCAACGGCTGGCTGTACTAGCGAACGGAACGCGTTTTGGGCGGCGGAGTCCACAGCATTCTCCACGCATCCGCCCCAGCTAAGGGGGTCCAAGTTGCATTTATGAAGCCCGCTAGGGTCCCCCTCATTGACCGGGTTATCGCCGGCATAGGCATACGGCACGCCCGTCTCGGCGAGGTCGGGGTCCACGCTGGTGAACTGGCCTGTCCCCGGGTCATACCAGCGCGCAACACAGACCCCGTGTGCGTTCTCGCGTACCTTGGTTGTGCACGGCACCTCTGGGCTGGACCGGTTCCAGACGAGAGCAGGAAATCCAGGTACGTCCGCAGAAGTCCGCGGGGCAGCGCTTCTTCGACAGGACAACCGAGCTCGCTGGCGGCGCATGGCGCACAGGTTCACGATGCCATCTTCTCACCGCGTAGATGGGCTGCATGAATCAGTACGTGGGGGCGCGGTAGGCAGCCGGCCCGGGGCGGTACCTTATGGGCTCCACCGGCTCGTGGCACCCGCAGCCCCCGCCGCTTTCGTTCGTCTCGGTCGGACGCAGGGGGGGCCGAGCCCTCGTTGACGGCACGAACGGCGGTCACGCTCGCGGCTCAGGACCGCACGACCACGCGACGCGCCGGGGCGGAGAGCTGCACCGCTCCCTCGACGCCAACTCGGTGTCGGCCATGGGCGGCCGGCACCGGGGTGTTAGTAGCTTCCGCCAGGACGGCGTCGTGAGCCGTCACGGCGATGTCGACGAAGGTGCCGACGCTCGTACCGACCACTTCCAGTGGCACATGTGTGGGTTATCCCGATGGCCCTCGCACTCGTGGCCGCGGTCCAAAGCCCTGTGGCCAGGCCCGCGCAGCCTCGCTCGGCCGTGCTCCACCGGCTCGTGGCCCCGGCAAACGCTCCCGTCTTCGCTGACGCTCGGTTGGGCGCAAAGAACTCAACAGGCAAGCGACGGCGCCACCGCTCAGCACCACCGCCGATCGCTCGTTGAGAGCCTGGCTCCCCGACCCGGGACAGGCATGGCCACAGCTACCAGCAGCCGGCGTCGTCGAGACTGTTACGCGTCCCGGGTGGCGTGCGCTCGGACACCTTCGAGCTAGCACCGCGTTATTCGCTGCTGGGTCATTCGGGCTATTGGACCCCCGAGCCTGGCCAGGATCGCAACTGGGCGAGAGAAGGCCAGGATCTCGAAGATGACGGCCCCCCCCGAGCTCCGGGCTACGTGGAAGGCCTCCTCGCCTTGCTCGGGGTGACCGGGGAGGGTGCCGTACGCGAACCCAAACCGGTCGGCTTCGACGGTGGCGTAAACGATCCGGCAGGGGGCAACCACGAACAGCGGCCCGACCCGCACTGTGATGATCACGACGGTGCCAGAGTCGAGAGGAGGTTCCGAAGGCGTGATAGAGGCTCCGGCGTGGCGGTGCCCCTGGCATGTGCGCAGGGCGTCCTGCGCTCTCGCCCAGGTCTCGGCGCCGTGACCGATGTCGACCACCGCCCGGACGTGGTGGTAACCGTCAGGCAGGCGACTTCCTCTAGTCTGCCCGACTTGTTCATAGGTGAAGTGCCGGTCTCGAAGCTGGGCGCACAGGCAAGCGAGCTCCTCCTCACCAGGTCGCGTCGCTCTGATCGGCATTTCTGGCGGCGCTAGTGGGTTGTTGCCCCGGTCCGCCCAAAACATCTGGCCGGTGCCGCGATGCAACTCATACGACGTGCATCCCTGACGGTCGTCTGGGTAACTCGGCTGCTCCGCTGGGGCAAGGCGGGCTCCACTCGAACCGGGGTCATTTGCCTTCTAATGTGCTATGGATGCGATCAGCATGACGCCAAGGGTCGAAAGCCATGATCCGATCAATCCCTCCCGCGACGACCGAGTGTCCCAGGCGGCGACACGGACAAGCGCCAGCCTCGCGCTCGGTGAACGGCCATGAGGGCCGCGGCGACACCAGCGGCGAACAATGCGAGCCCGATGAGAATTACCAGGACTTTGGGAGCCGCGCTTCCCATAGCCATCAGCCCGACGATGACAATTAGTCCAGCGACGAAGATGGCTCCCACCCCAAGGACCGTTAGCGCCGTCACCAGGAGACTTCGCTTCATCTTTGGTCTGACCACATTGCCACTCAAGCTAGTACCCGTGGACCAGGGTAATTCTTCTCGGCCCACCATCCGTAGAGTTTGTTGATATTTGACGCGAACTCGGCCCAAGTCTGTCGAGCGATCCAGAAGTCGAGCGTTCGAACGCCGACCCACTGCGTCAGGGCGCTGCCCTGTTTCGACGTGTACACGTGGAGGTAGGCGTCCGCGCACGACGTCGCCTGCGAGAAGCTAAAGATTATCCGTCTACCCTACCCCTCGGGGTGACCCGGAAGAGCCACGAAGGAGAAATAGGTGCTGGCGACAGTCTTGACATCGACCGGGAAAGATTGTGTATAGGCCCCGAACAGCAGCGTCTCCTGGAGGAGTATGTGCTCACCCTGGACGAAGTTGTCGCCACAACCAGAGATCGGGAATACATTTGCGCAGTCCTCGTGGACGAAGGTCGCGACAGTCGTGGGGTCGATGATCAGCCCAAGATCGAAAGAGTAGTCGTAGCTTGTGGCCGAGGGCGTAGGCGCCGGAGGACCACCCTGGCTCGCCTCCCCGCTCGGGTCTGCGCTATTGACCGGGTCGTCGCCCACATAGATGCGTTCCGTGTTGACCCTAGCGTCAGGCCAGGGGCTTGAAGTAGCGGAAGCGCTTTGGCACCGGGTCGATGCGTGCACCCAGCTGGTTGAGCGCTTGTATCAGAGGATCCGTCCTGAAGGTTCCGAATATCACGAAAGCGCCATCCCGCGTTGTAAACCTAAGACCCCTCGCTCGACCACGTGTGAGCATTGTTATGCAGTCGATCTCTTGGAAGAGTGCTCGCCAGAGAGGGACGACCAGTTTCAAGAATGGCGCCGCCGGCCCGATCTCAAGCCCATCGTTGTAAAGCGTCAGCCTAACTAAGGGATAGCTCCAGCTAGCAATGCCTGTGAAGCCGAGCCGCATGCCGCCGCGGTAAGTGGCGACGGGCTCCGAGGTCGCAATGGCAGCGTCCCGGCTTACCCAACCTCTAAAGGCCATGTTGCTGCCGCCATGCTCTCATCACGAACCTCACACCACCAGCTCGGTCCTGCACGTGTGCTCCTGGACAATTGGCCACACCTCTTGCAGAATGTGCCTTGCCTCGCCCATAGAGGGCCCCGACGAAGCCAACTTCTCGGTGGCGAGCCGCGCTCCAAGACATATGCCGCTCAACCAACAAGTCCAGCCCGGGAACTCGTAGACCCAGGTGAACTGATACCAGATGGCGGCGGTCGGGGAGCCGACTCCCGCTCCCGCACCGGCATCGAAGCCAAATATGCCGTTGAAAGAGTCACCTTGGCTGATACCCCAGAACACCTCGCCACTGACGATGAAGGGTGGAATGTTCAAGCTCACCGAAGCGGAAACAGCGTCAAAGGGCCCCGCCATCTCCTTCACGTTGCCCGCATCTGAGATAAGGAAGTTTGCCGTTACCCCGGCGCTAGCTCCGGCGTTCAGCAGGGACTCGCCAACGGTACCCGAGAGTCCCGGGTTGCCCGACGTGGAAGTGAGCGCGCAGCCAACTCCCTGCAACCCTATACCGATGAGGAGCCCGATCGACGCTGCGGCGCTCCCGCAGACGCCCAACGTAAGACCATATTTGCTGTCGAGCCCACTCGGGTCCGCCTCGTTCACCGGGTCATCGCTTGCATACGCATAGGGCTGGTCTGTCTCGGCGAGTGCTGGGTCCACGCTCATGAACTGACCGGTTCCCGGGTCATACCAGCGCGCAACACAGACCCCGCGGACGTTCTCACGTACTTTGGGTGCGCAAGGACCCTCTGAGCTGGGTCTTCGCACGACGCACTGACGCAGTCTGCGTACGCCGACCCGGACTTGGGTGGTCTCGCATCTTCGGCACAATGACGGGCGTCCTGACGTGCTTCACATTGTCATCTTCTCATCTTGACCCCGAGCACGCCGCCATCGCAGCCGACACCAGCCGCTTCCGCATGTCGACCGTTATTTCCAGAGAGGTTTGGGGTTGGCAGCACCGCCCCTCAGCCAGGCGATGGCAGGGATCACTGGGGTTGAGAGGCAGTATCTTGCTTGATTTCCTCGATGCGTGTCACTGTAAGATTTCGCTGACATTTCTCCAACAAGAATGGATAGATGGTGCCACCTTTGTTTGGGTTGGCGTACATCTTGCAGTCGGCCGATACGAACTTCTTCCATTGAGACTGTGCCGCTAAGGCCAGCTCTGCACCAAAGACATGGCTCTCCTTGGCCAATGCCGCCGACAGCTGTACGTCTAGTTGCGTAAGCTCGCTAGCGAGGCAGTCGTCAAGTGCAATTTGCGAGATCGCTGTTCGCTCGCAGGCGTTGTTGTAAGTTACTGAGCCATTCGTGGACGTCGTACTATTCGATACGGCTGAGGATGACGATGAGTAAACAGCAACCAATAAGATGACTAATGAGACAGAACCGAGAATCGCCCGCTCGGCGTGAGATACGACGTTACTCACACGACACTCCCTAAGTTGGTCGATGTTCCGCACAGTATGTATGATGCTGTCGATGCAGTGGTACCTGGATAAGGAGCGACGGTATAGCGCCCGTACAGGAACAGGATCGCTTCGTCGTACCTGCGGTTGGCATCTTCCCCACCGCTATTATAGTTCTCGAACAATTGGATAACCTTCGATGCCGTCGCTGCCGACGGAGGGTTACCAACGCCAGCGTTCGTCAGGTAATCGAAGAGGGAGCATGGACCACTACATATGGGAGAGGTCTCCGCGAAATAACCTGTCCCTAAGGCATACGCGAAGTCGGTCAACGCATAAGTCTGGTTCGACGTTAACGGGGCCGGGATATCGGCCGCTGTTCTTATCTCGATCCAGGTGAGGTCCTGTTTGAGGAGTTGAACCTGGTCGGGCTGTGACAGCGGAACCCTAAACCCTTCCACAGACGTGGCACCGCACCCAACATTGGGGGTTATGAGGTCATTGGCATCGTGGCCATAGCCGATCTGGCAATTTCCTTGAACGTAACACCATTGACCGCTACTGGAACACGTCCCCTCAAGAGCCGCTACCCACTGAACGAACCGCCCGCTAATAGGGTATTCCACAGGCGGGCCAGGGAGAGGGTTCGGGCACTCAGTCTCGCCAACTGTCCCAGCACAATACAGCCCGCTCGGGTCCCCCTCGTTCACCGGGTCGTCGGCGGCATAGGCATACGGCTGGTCGGTTTCAGCGAGGTCGGGGTCCACGCTCATGAACTGGCCTGTTCCGGGGTCATACCAGCGTGCAACACAGACCCCGAATGCGTTGTGACGTACTTGCGAGGTGGACGACCTTTCTGAGCTGCGGCATTGCATGGCGGGGGACTGGCGATCTGGGTGCCTGGGCGACGGGCCGAGCGGGTACGCGTTCCCGCCAGAACAACCGCTCTCCGCCGTGACGGGCGAGGCAAATGCTCACGTCGCCATCTTCTCACCGCCGTGTTGAGGCGGCCAAGAAGTGCTCGGGCAAGCCGCCAGGACCCGGGTCGAGAAAGCTAAGTGAGCAACTGTCGGGCTGTGACCTCCACTTGCAGCGATGCTGTCCGAGTAGGGGCCGTCGCTACTGCCACGTCATCTCTGGCCCGTATAATCGGTGTGTTATGACCAAGTTGACGATCGATGTCCCCGATGACGTTGCCGCGCGGGTGGCCGATGCCGCTGCCGAGCGCGGGGTCGCGTCCGAGGAGCTCCTGGGCCAAGTCGTGGCCGAGTCGTTCCCTTCTCGTCGAAGCTTGAGCTTCATAGCGGTAGGCCGCTCGGGGCGGTCCGACACCGCTGAGCGCCACAAGGAGATCATCCGGGAGGCCTTCGCCGACAAGCGCGCCGCCGACGTGTGATCGTTGTCGATACTGGCGTGCTTTACGCCAGCGCTGATGAGGATGACGCACACCACCTGGCCTGCGCCACGCTCCTTGGCCGCCACCCTGGGCCCTTGCTGGTGCCCGTCCCGGTCATCACCGAGACGTCTTGGCTCATCGAAACCCGCCTCGGGCCGGCCGCCGAAGCCCACTTCCTGCGTGCCACCCGGGGCGAGCTTAGCCGGGTCGACCTGTTGGACCAAGACTGGGACCGGGCCATCGAACTGGTCGAAACCTACGCCGAGCTGGGCCTTGGCCTAGTGGACGCCTCAGTTGTGGCCGTCGCCGAACGGCTCCGCGTAAGCGAAGTAGCGACCACGAATCACCGCGACTTCGTCGTCGTGCGTCCCCGCCACATCGACGTCTTTACGCTGCTCCCGTAATTTGCGCAGTTGGAATTTGGCGCCTACCTGCCGGCCGGGTGGGTGGCCTGGTGCACGGCACGGAGCTTTTCGACCGAGACCCGGGTGTAGATCTTGGTGGACTCGAGGTTCTCATGCCCGAGGTACTCGGCGACGTAACGCACGTCGGCACCACCGTCGAGCATCAATGTGGCGGCCGAATGGCGGAAGAGGTGGCAGCTGCCCTTTTTCGCCGGGGCGCCGGCTTTCACGTAGGCGCGCACTGTCCGCGTCAGCCACTCGGCACACAGCGGCTCGCCAGTCGCGGACAGGAACAGCACACCAGCGTCTGGGTACTTGGCCAAATGCGGCCTTACCTCGTGCACATAACGGCGCGCCCACGCCACCGCCCGCTCGCCGATGGGGACGTAACGGTCCTTGGCGCCCTTTCCCTGGCGGACAAATACCGTCCCCCGGCCACCGTCGATGTCGGCGAGGCGAAGGCCGATCAGCTCGGAGCGGCGTAAGGCGCTCGAGTAGAACACCTCGAGCACTGCCCGGTCCCGCAGCCCGAGCGGGGTAGTGACGTCGGGGCCGGCCAGCACCGCCTCGGCCTCTTCGGCTGACAGGGTTGCCTCGGGCAGGCGGCGCTCCACCTTGGGCAGCTCGATCGCCGCGGCCGGGTCGAAGCCGAGCTGGCCCTGGCGCACCAGCCAAGAGAACAACAACTTGACCGCCACCAGTCGGTGGGACTGGGTCCGGAACGAGAGAGGGTCCCCGTCAGCTTTGCGATGGTGGTACTGGTTGCGCTGGTAGGACTCGAGCGCCGAGAAGCTGACGTCGCCGACGTCGAAGATGCCAAGCTCGGCGAGGAACGCAGCGAGGTTCCGGAGCTCGAAGCGCCGGACCCGCACGGTGGCTTGCGAATAGCCGTGCGTCAGTAACCAGCCCAGGTGGTCCTCCAGTGCGTCGACCAGCGAGTAGCTGGCCCGGACACCCGGCGTGCTCACCGCTGGTCCTCCAAGGTAGGGCGTTGCTCTACGGCGCCTTTGCCTACCTGCAAAGCCCTTCCGCTACTAGTTGTTGGAAATGTCGCGGGGTTCAATATCAGCCCAGGTAGAGCCGGTGATTGACCTCGCGAGGATGGGTCGCGCGTTTGTCGCGGGCTCTCGCGAGGTGCCGCGCGCTCATCGTCGACCAGCAAGTAGCTATGGCGCCTGCCAGGGCCCTCCCGGCGCTCAGAAACGTACTCGAGAGCTACCAGGCGCCCCAGGCCGACGCGGACCTGGTGCTCGGACCAGCCCGTCAGTTCCCGCAGTTCCCGACGCGTGAAGTTCGCCTGGGAAGTGCCGGTATGCGCGCCAGCCCGGTTCTCCATGACCGAAAGGAGCCGCCGGGCCGGCGGCGACAGCTCGTCGGATGCCCGTACGAGCACTTCCTGGCACAGCTGCGCCCCGAGGGCGACGTCTTCGGCGCTCGCCTCCACGTAGCGCACGGGTGTGCCAGCCACTTCGACCGTCGCCTGAGGACGCTGGTGCTGGTGCAGCAGGGTTATCGCCGCGACGACCGACAGCAGCTTTTGATGGTCACGGCGGTGGCGGGTGGACGTATCGGGGAAGGCCAGCTCCTCGGCGCCCGGGACAACAACGGGAAGAGCTTCCAGCAGGCGCTGGGCGTTGCGGTGCAGCCTTATGACCGGTTCGCGGCCGAGGCGGGCCATAAGCCCCTCCAGGGTGGCGGCGCGGCGCTGCGCCGCCTGGACGGCCCGGGTCTGGTCGCGGTCCTCGTCCACGCCCAGCACGACCAGTCGGTTGGCCAGTTCCGCTTCGACCTCGGCCGCCGTAGTGGTCATGAGCAACGAGACCGGGCCCTCGACGCCGTAACTGCGGGTTCGTAACCGTCCGGTGTCGGGGTCCTTGCCTGCCGAGGCGATGGCGAGGCGGCCTTCGCTTATGAGCAGCTTGAGCGCATAGGCGGCGCGTGAAGCGCCGTGCTCCTCGGACACGAACAGGACCTTACGGGCCAGGTCGCCCGCTCCCAGGTAGTAGAGGGACTGGGCCGTCAGCGCCGACAGGCTGACGAGGTCCTCCTCGGGGACGAACGCAGCCACGGCGTCGGCCAGGGTGGACTTGCCCGCGGCCGAGCTCGACTGCACCACCACGCCAAAAGGCCGCTCGGCTTTGCGCGAGACCGTGGCGAGGTAGGCGACGACGAGGTTGGTCTGCTCTCCCACTACCCCGAGCGAGGCCAGGTCGGCTCCCACCCGGCTGAGCAGGTCCGGCGACTCCAATAGTTCAATCGCCGCGGCGCGCTCGGCGTTCGTCATCTCAGGGGTAGTGCGAGCCTCCTCACCCTCGCTGGCCCGTGTCCGCTCGACGGCGAAGATCACCTCGGCCAGCTCCCTGCGCAGCGCCTCGGCGCCGGTGCGCAGTTCAGCCGACGCGCCGGCCAGGTAGGAGCCACGGGCACGGGAAACGTAGAGGTCGAGGGTGTCCAGGTGGAACCGCCCGGAGCGCTCGTCGGTCACTGACAGCGCCACCCGCAACGAACCTGAGCTCGCGGCATGGCTCGCTCCCCGGGCCCGCCAGCACCGGTCACCGAAGGCCACGTGCAGCTCGGAGGCATCGCCGGAGATGCTCGGCGTCAGCGCCGGCGGCTCGGCCCGGGGCGCGGCGCCTGAGCTACCGCCGGGCGGGCTCGCTCCGGGCGCTTGCGTGCCAACCGCCTCAGGGTCTGCGAGCACGGCGGCCAAGGCGCTGGCCCGGTCGGTGGCACCCCTCAGCACTTCCCCAATTGAGAAGTGCGTGCCGGCCTTGCTCACGGCGATGCCCGCGCGCCCAAGCCGCTCCTCGACAGCCTGCTCAGTCCCTGGCCCGAGCATGACCACGTCGCGCACTCCCCCGCCCGCCAGAGCTTTGGCATCGTCGCGCGAGACGGCCCCGGGACGTCCGAGCGCCAAGACGTCGTGGCGTCCCGCCCCGATGACGGCGAGCGCCACGAAGACTCGGCGGCAAGCAGTACTTCGGGCGGCAATGTTGGCGGTCCGTTGAACCAGCCACCGGGGAGCCCGTCGGCCCACAGGTCGCCGGCACCGCGGTCGAGACGCCTGCCGCACAGGCCAACGACCTCACCTTCGCCATTTGTAACGGGGACGACCAGGCAACCGACGAAGTGCTCGTGGCCCGAAGGACGGTAGAGCCCGAGCCGGGTGAGCTGAGAGCGTAGTTCGCCGCCCTTCTTCAACTGGCGGACGGGCAGCGCCGGGCCGAGCGAGCGGTCCGAGTAGCCGACGCGAAAGGCCACAGCCGTCTGCTCGTCCACGCCCAGGGCGCCCAGCGCTTCCTTCGCCTTTTCGCTGCTGGCGAGGCAGTTCACGTAGTGCTCGACGACCGCGCTCAGCACTTCCTGGTCGCTGGCCCTCGACTGTAGGCGTTGCCCTACGACGTGGCGAGGTGCGGGGCCAACTTCTCCATTTTCTCTTTTATGCATGTTAGTATCTATGGTATCAGACACTCAATCGGGTTGCAAGGGCCTGCTACGGTCGCTCAGGTGGAGTTTGGGGAACGCTTGGCTCTCCTCCGCCGCCAGGCAGGCCTCACCCAGGTCAGCCTCGCCGAGCGCGCCGGGGTGCACGTCACCCAGCTGCGCCGCTACGAGGCAGGCACCACGGAGCCCACCCTCGGGGCGCTTCGGCGCCTGGCCGTCGCCCTGTCAGTGAGCACTGACGCTTTGGTCTTCGGTGAGGACCCGCGCGTGCCCGCCGACGAAGCTATGCGGATGCTGTTCGAGGCGACCGTTTTCTTGGACGACGCCGAGCAGGCACACCTACGCGCCCTGCTCGAGGCCTTCCTGGCCCGCCACGAGGCAGCTCGCAGCGAAGAGGGGGCCCGCAAACCGCGCTTGCGGGGTCACTGAGCGGCCTCGTCGCACCGGCACGCTTAGCGAGTGGCCCGGCACTGTCTCACCCCTCGGGTCTGCCCTTGTGTGGAGCGGCAGCCTCCTGACCGCTTAGGGCGAGGTGGCTTACTTCACCGGTGCCGCCCACGAGGAGGACGACCCGGCCCAACATGAGGAGCGAAGCCGAGGAGCCCTCGATAATGAGTAGAGGAGATTGTCCTGCAGCGCGACGGACAGACCTCCTCGGACACCCGGCACCGTGGGCGGCGGGGCCTGCACGGAGTACTCAGGGGGCCCATCGGCGCAGTGAAGGTCTCCCTCGGGGCGTCACCGGCGCAGGCCCGAGTTTTTCGTCATGGACGGCGCATCAGCTGTGACGGCGTGGGTGTCGGCGCAAATGGCGATTGGGGTGCCCCACCCGGCCAGGCGCGCCTCGACCTTAGAAACGCGTGGCTCTTCGTCGGCGCCGAGCGAAGCGAGAGCGACAGTAGTGCCGGGCCACGAGCGGCGGCAGCGCCGCAGGGCGAGGCTCACCGCGTCTCACAGTTCAATCGGGATGTCCGAAAAATGCTTCCCGCAGCGGCAACGCAGTCTTTCACCGATCTGCCGGTCCGGCTCCTGCGCGGCGACGCCTTTTAGACGCATCGTAAGCGGATGGTTCAACCGCTCACATTGTCGCGACACCTTGCGACGAATCGCTTTAGATCTCACCCAAACGGTTAAGCGATTCATCGATGCCTCCCAAGCGCTACTGAATAATACCGGGTAGTAATTCTGATCGATTGCATCCGTAAGCGCTGTTTCCAACTTGAGAACTGACCATGGTGGTTTCTTCCGCCTGGTTGCTCCCCGGGCCGTGCCCCAAGTAGTCAATCGGTCTTGGGTCGAACGGAGCTGGAGGTGGAGTTCCGAGAAAACGCTTCCCTTTTACCGTGACGGTTGGATTGGGTCCTTGGCCATCTACACCTTCGAAGAACTGGATGACCCCTGTATATTTACCCGGGGCGAGGTTGATGTAATACTCTACATGCATGCCTTCGTAGGGATCAGGAATAAAATCGCTCTGAATGGGGTGAGTAAAGTCCTTCTCATAAACTATTTGCATGACCGTTGGCGCCTCAACGTTCGCTTCTCCGTCAATCTCCCCATTGAGCTCATATACATCAATCCAATATACATATGTAGTTCCCACGATCCCAGCGAGTGCCATACATACAAAGTAGACACAACGATCGACAACGTGAGTCTTCGCTACTCCATCTCCGCTTGGATCGCTCTCGTTCACAGGGTCGTCGCCCGCATAGGCGTAAGGCTGGTCCGTTTCGGCGAGGTCGGGGTCCACGCTCATGAACTGGCCTGTGCCCGGGTCATACCAGCGCGCAACACAGACCCCG
>DATKHZ010000384.1:0-6747 GCA_035509995.1 Acidimicrobiales bacterium
GTGTATGGGACGTGCCTGCCACCTGGGCGCGAAAGCACCACGATCCCGCCGAAACCCACCACAAGCGCCACGATGGCCAGGCGCGATGGCACGGCCCTCGTCAGCGTACGGTCGGCGATGACCATCCATAGGGGCACGCTCGCCAGCAGCAGAGCGGCCAACCCGGACGGTACGGTGCGTTCTGCCCAGCTCACACCGCCGTTGCCACAGGCAAGCATGAGCACTCCCACGAGAGCGCAGCCGGCCAACTGCCTTGGAGACGGCAGCCAAAACAACCGGCGCCCATTGTCCCCGCTCACGAACGGGAGCAGGATCGTCGCCGCAATGAGATATCGCACCGATCCCATCACAAGGGGTGGGAGAGACTCGTCTGCGACACGGATGGCGAGATAGGTGGACCCCCAAACGACGTAGACCACGACGAGGGCCGCCCATCCCGACGCCGGCGCACGGCGGTCCGCGCGTGCGCCAGCGCTCGGCCTTCTCACGGCGACAGCCTGCCAGGTCGACTACCGCCTGTCGCCGTAATTCTGGCTCCAACCCCCGCGCGCACTTGTTATTGTCCAACCCGAGATGGAGCGGAAGTGCACGTCCTTCGGGCTCACCTGTGAGTAGCAGCTGGCTCCACCGGGGTGGCGATAGGGACCGTGATGCTCTCCTCGCTGAGGCCGGCGAAAGAGCGAGACGGTACCTGGGCCAGGTGGCCGAGCGCCCCGTAACCCCGCCGCCCGCGGCCCTTGCCGCCCTCGACCAGTTCGATTTCCCCTTGCCGGAAAAGGGCCTGGACGCGTCTCAGGTGCTGGCGTTGCTCGACGACGTAGGGTCGCCAGCTACGGTGACAACCGCAGGCCCACGGTATTTTGGCTTCGTCATCGGCGGAGCCCTGCCGGTCGCCGTCGCGGCCTCGTGGTTGCTGGCCGCGTGGGACCAGAACGTCGGCCTCGCAGTTATGTCCCCGGCTGGGGCCTTCCTCGACAGAGCGGCGATGGCCTGGGTGCGCGAGCTGCTCGGATTGCCCGAAGGGACGGTCGGGAGCTTTGTTTCCGGGGCGACGATGGCCAACGCGACATGCCTGGCTGCTGCGCGCGACGGGGTGCTCAACCGCGCCGGATGGGATGCCGGAGCCCTCGGCCTAGTGGGAGCTCCGCCGGTCCAGGTTGTGGTCGGGCAAGAGGTGCATACCTCGGTCAGTAAGGCTCTCGGCTTTGTCGGTCTTGGGCGGGACCGGATGTTGCGCCTGCCCGTTGACGAGCAGGGCCGCATCTTGGCCGAAAATTTACCGAAGCTGGAGAGCCCTGCCATTGTCTGCCTACAGGCAGGGAACGTGAACAGCGGGGCTAGTGACCCATTTGTCCCTCTTATCGAGTGGGCTCACTCCCAAGGTGCCTGGGCCCACGTCGACGGCGCCTTCGGGTTGTGGGCCGCGGCCTGTCCGGAAGTTGCGAGCGAGGTGGCGGGGGTTGCCGGCGCAGACTCCTGGGCTACCGATGCGCATAAGTGGCTTAACACCACCTACGACTGCGGCATCGCCCTGGTCCGCGACGGCCAGGTCCTTTACGACGCAATGCGTGCCGGGGCGGCATATCTCCCGGCCGGCAAGGAACGAGACCCGATGTCGCTGTCTCCGCAAGCTTCTCAGCGCGCCCGCGGCGCCGAGGTATGGGCGGTCCTGGCGGCTCTCGGCCGTGACGGGGTATCCGAGATCGTTGCGCGCCACGTCGCGCTAGCGAAGCGCTTTGCCACCGGCTTGTCCGAAGGAGGAGCGAAGGTTTTGAACGACGTGCGGCTCAACCAGGTCGTCGTGTCTTTTGGCGATACCGGCATAACCGACGCCGTGGTGGCCGCGGTACAGCGAGAAGGGACTTGCTGGTGCGGCCCGACAACCTGGCAGGGCCAGCGTGGTATGCGGGTCAGCGTGAGCAACTGGGCCACGACCGAGGCCGACGTGGACCGCAGCGTTGCGGCAATTCTCGAGGCGATGGGCCAGGCCGGTAGCCGCTAGGCCTGCGGAGGATCCACCACCTGAAGGCTGCTCCACGGCAGGTCGGCCAGTACCTTGTACACAGCTAAGCCACGCAGGCTTGTCGTGATCGGGTCTGTCCCGTGGTTTCCTTCGGCCCTCCAGACGATCGGCTGGTCGGCTTCGAGCCCCACCGCCCCGCCCTGGTCAACCACGACCATCCCGTAGGTCTGGACCGCTTTGAAGACCATTTCCGCGAAGGGCGCGAGGCCCGACGGCATCGCCATGTCCGTCGGGAACCTGAACCACTGCCCTTCCATCGGGGCCCCCGGTATCTGGTACCCGCAGTCGGTACGGTCAGCTGGGTAGAGCCCGCCGTTCGCGGCTTTGTTGTCCCAGTCGCACTGATTACCAACGACTTCGATCCCGATGGCATGGTCAATAGTTCCCGACGCGACGTCCGCTTCGGTGATCTCGGTAGCGAGGTTGCTGATGCCCGAGCCCGTCTCGCCGTAGGGGCGGGGGAACACGCCGTCGGAAGTCGCCATGTTGAGCTTGCCGCCCCAACACGCCGACCATGAGCCGCCGTTGTCCGTCGCTTCCCAGAACTCCCAGTCCCGCCCGCTCGATGGCTGATAGACGGTCAGTATCTTGTCACTACTGTCGCCGGGTACGGCGTAAGAAGGTATCGGAGCCTTCGTCCCGGTGTCGACGGTGAAGTTCTTGCAACCGGACGAGACCGACACTGGCACCATCGGCTGGTCCGCGGGCACCTCGTAGACGGGGCGGTTGAAGTTGACCACCACCACACCGTAGGCGTAGTGGTACTGGGCCACGACGTTGGTGACGACCGCAGCTGAGTTCGGGTCGACAGCCCAAGACTGTACGTTGCTGTTGAGGATGCTGTGGGGCATGAGGGACGCCGGGGGCCCCGTCGGGAGGCCCGAATTTACGGGCAGGAATGCTTTGGACTTGCCGTCTGTATAAATCACCCTGTAGCCCGCTCCGTCGGGGATGATCGCAGAGGCGTGACTGGCGGCATTTCCTAGTTGTGAGGCGTCCCCGAAGGGGTAAACCGTCCCGGTAGAGCTGAGCAACCAGTACCCGTCGCCGTCTTCTGTCGAAGATATGCTCACTATCGTCCGGATCTTGACCCCCTCGTGTGGCAGCGAGCCGTAGGACTTGGCACCTCCGAAGGGATAGACGTTGCCGTTGGACGCTACTTCCCAGTAGCCGCCGTGGGGGGCGACGGCGGTCGCGACAATGGGGGAGGTCACGTTCACGGCGGCGACCGCTAGGGGGGACGAGCACGCGACAGCCAGTACCAGCCCGGCGGCTATCACGGACGCTATAGCCGTCCTCGCGGGTTTGCCGTCGATCAGCAAGGCTCCTGTCTTCATGCGTGCCGTCGGCCCGCCCAACACCTTCTCCTACGTTGCCTCTGCTTCACAGCGTAGACCAGCTTGTCCACGCGCCCTAACTGCCTGACTGAGGACCCAGTACGATCACAGTCGCCGTCGACCACCAGGCCCCGGCTGTCGTCTGCGAGGAGGATTTGGTGCGCCGGGCAACGAGGCGGTTCCGGAAACGGTGCTGGGGGGTGCTGGCTAGCTGCATCCCGGTGGCGGTGGCTCTTCCCCCGTTTGCGCCACCCGCCGGTGCCGGTCCCCTGGCGGTGGCTTCAAAGGTCGCACCGGCAGCCGCACCGCCGCCGTCAAGCCCTTGGGCAATCGTCCCCACCCCTGACCCGAGCGGGAACTGGGGCAGAGGGGCACTCGACGCGCTGCGAGGTGTGTCGTGCGTCTCCAGCACCTTTTGCATGGCTGCCGGGTCCTATGTCCCGAGGCCGATAAAAGCCGGCGTCTACCGTAGTTACCCGCTGTTCGAGCTCTGGGACGGGACCACCTGGTCCGTGCGTTCGAGCCCGACCGGCGGAGGTATTTCAGGCATCTCGTGTAGCTCGGCTCGTTTCTGTATGGCCGTAGGGGTCACGAACGTCCAGAACGGGGGGTCTCATCTGGGTGAGTTTTCCCTCGCTGAGGTATGGCGGGGAACTCGATGGTCGGTCCTGACGAGCCCTCCACCACCCCAGGGCGTCCCTGCCTACGAAGCACAGCTCGCCTCGGTAACGTGCACATCGCGGAACTCGTGCGTCGTGGCCGGGTCCTACGGCGAAATGCGGAGCCCGCGGGCCCAAACTCTCATCGAGTCTTGGGACGGCTCGCAGTGGTCGATTAACCAGAGCCCCAGCCCCAGTGGCCCCCCGGGCGGGCTGAACGGCCTATCCGCCGTGTCGTGTACCCCAGCCGGCGGAGCCATTTGCGCAGCTGTCGGCTATGAGGCGGCGAGTAGCAGCGGTCACGCCCATGCCATTGTCGAGGTTGACCACCACGGCATATGGTCGCTCGACCTCGCTGTTGGCACGGCGACTTCTGAGAGCAGCCACTTGTACGGGGTGTCGTGCAGCTTTGCGCGCAGGTGCGTGGCGGTGGGCGAGCTCGTCGCCGGCACCTCTGACCAGTTGGTCGAGGGCAACTGGGACGGCAACGAGTGGAGCGTGGCCCCAACCCGGACATCTGCGGTCGTCGGGGTCGCGGTGACGTGCAGCCTGGGGGGCACCTGCACCGAGGTCGGGCCTTCGGGAGAGGTGGCCACCCTGGAAAGCGGCACCTGGACGGCAGCTCCGACGCCCTCCCGCAACGGGGTGTCCGCCCGCTCGATCTCGTGCACCGCGTCGATTTGCATGGCAGTCGGCGACTACGTCGCTGGGGGCATGACCCACACCTGGGCCGAGTACCGCCACATGAAGTAGCTGCCACATGAAGAAGCTGAGCTAGGCACTCACAGAGGCAGCCGCCTTCGCTTATCGCGACTGGAGCTGTCATGCTCTTGGCATGGGCGTCCCGGGAGGAGCTGGAGTGATCACGGTACGGGTGGGCTGCCAGTTCGAGTTCGAGGCTCCGATGGCCGTCCCTTCCCTCTGGCAGGTGCGGCCAAGGCTCGACGGCGAGCAAAGGGTTGTGTCCGAGACATGGGACACGCCTGCCCCCGCTCGGAGCTACAGCGACGCTTTTGGCAACCAGTGCGACCGCCTTACACTTCCGCCCGGCCGGTCCATCGTCCGCTATGACGCAACGGTCGAGGTCCCCTCCCGCTTCGACGACGTGGACAAGAGCGCCACTGCGGCGGCAATCGAGGATTTGCCAGACGAGGCGTTCGTGTACCTCTTACCGAGCCGGTTCTGCTGGCCCGATGTGCTCTTTGGGCCGGCCTGGGAGCTCTTTGGCAACGTGGAGACGGGATGGCCCAGGGTGCAAGCCGTCTGTGACTGGGTCCACGACAACGTGACCTACCAGGTCGGTGCGAGCTCGGCGGTGACGAGTGCCTTCGACATCTGGGAGTCGCGAACGGGAGTGTGCCGTGACTTCACCCAGTTGGGGATGACCCTATGCCGGGCCCTCAATATCCCCGCGCGCTATGTTGCCGGTTATTTGCCCGATATCGCCGTGGCACCGCCTGAGTTGCCTATGGACTTTTGCTCATGGTTCGAGGTTTGGCTCGAGGGGCGTTGGTGGACCTTCGATCCCCGCAACAACGAGCCTCGCATCGGCCGTGTCGTCATCGCCCGGGGCCGGGACGCGCTCGACACGGCGATGGTCACCACCTGGGGCCCGGTAGCCCTCCAATTGATGACGGTGTGGGCCGACGAAGCCACGCCCGGTGAGGTTGCTCCTGCGTGACCCGTCGTGGTGACGATGGTCCGGGAGACGCCAGAGGGAGCGCGACCCGGCACAATGCTACGCACTGCGTGCACGCTGCCACGGGCCGGGCTAAGCGCGTTCTGGTCTGACGCCCCCGCTTGAGCCCCCGCCAGGCATGTGGTTTGGTGGCACCAGCGGCAGTTAGCCGGATCGACGAGTAGGCAGGATGAGCGAACAATGATGAGCGAACCGAGAATGATCGCCAGGAGCGTGTCGAACGGTCTGTCTGCCAAGGCGGCGGCCGACGATTACTTGGCGGAACATCATCCAGAGTTTGTGGGTTGCGACCTAGCGGAGCTGAAGTTTGAATGGGGATGGCTAGTCGAGACCGTGATAGGCGATAGGCAAGCCGAAAAAGTTGTGCTACTGGTGAACCGGCACGGATTTGTCGAGGAGGTGGGTGCAGACGTGCGTTTTCGTCAGACCGCTCAACGGTCCTTGATCGACTTGCGCATGAATAGCGCTCAGCCTGAACCGCAGAAGAGCTGGAGCTAATAGCCGGCTGGCCGTAAAGTGAAGAGCGGAACGGCTGCTCTTCACGAAGGGAATGACGGTCATGGTCGAAACGCTGGCGTTCGTTGCCGACGGGACGGAGGTCGGGGGCGCTTATCTCACGGATGATGAGCTGACCGACCTAGCCCTTTCCGTTAGCCCGGAGCAACCGCTCGATCCCGGTGCGGTCCCGCTCGCGCTGTACTCTTCCGAGTCCCCTGGCTTTTTGCCGATGTGGTACATGCCACCTGTAGTGGCACGCGCCGCAGGGGGGTGGCGACGTCCGCTCGTGTTCGTGCTTATTGCAGCCTTTTTGGCTATTGACGGCTTCGGTCTCTGTATCACCTATGGGCAGCTGGTCGCCGCCTGAGGCTCCAGTCCTTAGGCAGCTTGAAGAGCTATTTCCCGCTCGTCGAGGAACGCCCACCATGCATCGGCAGCCTCGCGTAACGATGTCCCGAGACCTTGCGATGTCCCACCTATTTCGCTGAGAGCCGAGATCGCCCAGTCCGCATGACGGACGTCGACTTCGGC
>DATKHZ010000385.1:0-6484 GCA_035509995.1 Acidimicrobiales bacterium
AGGACAAGCAACTAGCATCGGCGCGGTGACGATTATCCCGGACACAAAGAACTGGACGTGGGTCCTCTCGCGGCCATGCCCGGAGTGCGGCTTCGACGCCTCGAACTTCCCGTGCCGCGGAGTCGCCGGGGAGCTGCGCCAAAGCAGTGCGGCCTGGCGTCCCCTCCTCATGCGCCAGGACGCGCTGGCGCGCCCGAGGCCGGCGACCTGGTCGACGCTCGAGTACGGCTGCCACGTTCGCGACGTGTTCAGGATCTTCGACGGACGGCTCATGCGAATGCTCCAAGAAGACGACCCGCTCTTCGAGAACTGGGACCAGGACGAGACCGCCGTGGCGGGCCGTTACGGCGAGCAGCAACCAGGGAGGGTCGCGGACGAGCTCGAGACGGCCGGCCGTGCCCTCACCGACCGCTTCGACCAAGTAGGGCCCGGGGATTGGTCTCGGCCCGGACGGCGCAGCGACGGTGCGAGCTTCACCGTCGATTCGCTGTCCCGCTACCTGCTCCACGATGTTGTGCATCACTTGCACGACGTGGCGCCGGGCGCCGGGCCGCCGCTTAGCCGGCAGGGCCCCGGCTGAGCGACGTCGGCCGAGACCTGGGCCTCGAGGGAGAGTTCTAGTCGATGGCTTTGGTCCCTCCCGAATTCGCGGTCCCGACCGGGGCCGTCACGACCCTTTTCGTCTTGGAGCCACTAGGCCCCCGGCACAACGCTGCGGACCTGGCAACGTGGACCTCGAGCATCGGCCACATAAGGGCCACGCCCGGTTTCGCTGGTCGCCCCTGGCCGGACTGGCCCTATTCGCTCGAGGAGAACGAGACGGACTTGGTGCGCCACGCCGAGGACTTCTCGAAAAGGACCGGCTTCACCTATACGGTGCTCGATCCCGCGTCGGGTGAGGTGGTTGGCTGCGTTTACCTCTACCCACCTCGCCGTGCCGGTTACGACGTCGAGGTCCGTTCCTGGGTGACAGCCGACCGCGCCGATCTCGATAAGGCGCTTTATGAGTTCGTCTGTGAATGGCTTGCGGGGGTGTGGCCCTTCAGCGCGCCGGACTACGCTCGACGTTGAGGCGATGTGACGCAAGCTAAGCCCAAGACGGCGCGTCGTTTGACGCGTGCTATAACCATGAGCCATGCCGGGGTACGCGGACAGCCTGACTCGCAGGGCTAGGCATTGGCTTGCCCTAGTGGTCCGGGAATGTCCCGAGCGCAAACATGACGTAGTGTGGGCCGCTTTCACGGGACTGGCCGTTTTCCTCATAACCTTCGCCCGCGACCCAAGCGCCTGGAACTCGATATGGGCAGAGGACGGAGCTGTCTTTCTAACTGCCGCCGTGCACCAGGGCTTCGGCAGCTTGTTCCATTTTTGGGCCGGGTATATAAACACGGTCCCGCGGGTCGGCGCTCTGATCGCCGCTGCGCTCCCGTTGTCGATAGCTCCAGCCGTGATGACGACTTACGCTGTCGCTGTCGTCGCCATCTGCGGTGCCACGGTCGAAGCGCTTAGCGGCGCCTACATTGACCGACGTTGGGCACGGGTAGGCCTCGGGCTTTGCTTCGGCTTCCTCCCGGCGGTCCGGGTGGAGAGCATCGCCAACATGAACAACCTCCAGTTCTTCCTAGTCGCAGTGTCGTTTTGGCCATTGCTTGCAATACCGCGGACTAAGCAGGGCCGCAGGTGGAGCGTTGTGCTCCTAGTCGCTACGGCGAGCTCGACAATAGTCGGGCTAGTGCTGGTGCCTCTGGGGTTGCTCAGGGTGCTCGACCGGCGGAGCCGGATGCCCGCAGCGGTCTTTTTATCCGTTCAGGTGCTCCACGGGCTTATCGTGCTTATTGCGCACCCAGCGCGACAAATTGGGGGCCCCATCTCTTTTTCCGTCGTGGAACAGACCTTTCTCACAAACGTTCTCGCGGGCCAGTTCTTCGGCGGCCCTTTCTACGCCCTGCGGGACCGAAGTCTGACGCTGTTAGCAATAGAAATCGTCGCAGTCGCCGCAGTGGTCCTGCTGGTCGTTTACAGGCCCCGCGGCGTGAGCGGCCAGCTGATCGTGGCGGCTGGCGCGCTCGTGCTCAGCGCCGTCACGTACGTCGTGGAGACCAAAACCCAGGGGGCATGGGCGCGTTATGCGGTTGCACCGGCTCTTTTCATGCTCTACGGCGTTGCGATCATCGCCGACATCGCTTCTCGGTTGAAGCTACGAGCGAGGCGCCCTCACCTGGCGGGGACTAGGGGACAGCAACGCTCGAGGCTCGCTTGGCCGCTTGCCGGAGCAATGGCATTAGCGGTAGTCCTGTCGTGGGGTTTCAGCTACAACGTCGAGCCCTACCGTGACGGCGGCCCGCGCTGGACGACGTCATATGCTGCCGCCAAAGTCGGCTGCCGCGAAGGCCAAAAAGCCGAGCAATTGCCTATCCTGCCCGTCGGCTGGGCGGTGACGCTGCCCTGTTCGGCGATCCGGTCTGGCTAGGCCGTTCGCGCTTCGATTTCGGTGAGCCAGCCAATGAGGCTCTCCGCCGGCATAGGCCTGGCGAGGAGATAGCCCTGCCCGCTGTCGCAGCCGAGGCGGCGGAGGTGTTCCCAGGTTTCGTCGTCCTCGATGCCCTCGGCCACGGTGTGCAGACCGAGGTTGCGGCCGAGGTCGATGACGGACTGGACGATCACGGCGTCGTTGGGGTCGCGGTGCATGTGGTACACGAACGAACGGTCGATCTTGAGCTCATTGACAGGGAGGTTCTTCAGATAGGAGAGCGAAGAGTAGCCGGTGCCGAAGTCGTCGATCGAGACCTGCACTCCTGTGGCCGAAAGCTCGCTCAGCAGGCGGTGCGCCCGCGAGGGGTCGGCCATGATCGTGCTCTCGGTGATCTCGAGCGCAAGGAGGTGGGGAGGGATGTCCCAGCGCTCGAGGGCTGCAGCGACCTCTTTGGGGAACTCGTCGTCCAGCAGGCTGCGGGTAGATACATTGACGGCCACGGACAGGTTGGCCAGGACGGGGCTAGCGCTCATTTCGCGCCAACGGCTGAGCTGCTCGAGAGCCGCGTTCAGCACCCATGTCGTAAGGGGTTTGATGAGCCCTGTGTGCTCTGCCAACGGGATGAAATCGTTGGGCGGGACGAGGCCGTACGTGGGATGCTGCCAGCGGACCAGGGCCTCGACACCGTGCACGCTCCTGGCTCCGAGTGCGGCCTTGGGCTGGTAGTACAGGACGAACTGCCCGCCGGCAACCGCAGCCCTGAGCTCGCTCAGGAGGGCCAAGCGGGCAGGGGTATTTATGTTGAGCTCGTCGTTGTAGGTGACGATGCTGGCGTGGGAGTCCTTGGCCACGTACATCGCCACATCGGCCCGCTGCAGCAGCAGATCGGCGCTGTCGCCGTCCTCCGGGGCGATCGCGACCCCGCAGCTAGCCTCCACGGGCATGCTCATCCCGTCAATGTCGAAGGGCTCCTCGAGCAGCTCGATGATCCGTTTTGCGACCACCAATGCGTCACCCACGCCCTCGACGCGCGGTAGGAGCACGCAGAACTCGTCCCCTCCCAAGCGGGCCAACGTGTCGGAGTCCCGAAGGCCGCGTCGCAACCGCGGCCCGACTGCCCGCAGCACCCTGTCGCCGAACTTGTGGCCGAGGGTGTCGTTGATGTCCTTGAAGCGGTTCAAATCGAACAGCAATACAGCCGTGCAGGTGCCGTCGCGGGAGGCGAGGCGCAATGCCTGGTCGGTACGGTCGTAAAAGCAAGCGCGATTGGGTAGCCCGGTCAGCTCGTCGTGCATTGCCTGGTGCCTCGCATCGTCGAGCGCCTTCTTCATTGCCTGCACCGTGCGCCAGTCGTTGAGCGCCAGGCCGGCGTGCTCGGCGAACGAGGTGAGGACATCGCGCTCATGCTGGCCGTACTTGCGTTGGGGGTCGCTCGACGCCACGATGAGGCTGCCTGCGGGCCGGCCCTCCAGCCGGATCGGCACAGCTATGGCCGAGCGGAGCGTTTGCGGCCCTTGCAGGCAGGCGGCCCGAGGCAAGTCCTGCGCGTTCTCGGCAACGCACAGCCGGTCCTCTGCGATGGCCCGGCCCCCGACACCGTCTCCGGTGGGTTGACGGTCGAGCCCCAGGCCAGGGTGGACCGCGTCCCCCGCACACGACGCTGTCAGCGTGAAGCCGGGATCAGATTCGTCGACCAGCTGCATCACCACGACATCGTCACCCAGGAACTCGGACACGCCGGCCGTGACTGCATGCAGGACTTCGGGGAGGAGCGCCCTCGAGCTGATCTGACGCTGTATCGACGACAATCTCTCCAGCAGGGCCTGCCGGTCGCGCAGAGACGCCAGGAGCTTTGCGTTGTCGTCGAGTTGCCTTCGTTCAACCGCAACAGTGCGCAGCAGCCGGAGCGCGAGGGCCAGTACCCTTCCCATCCCGCGCAGCAGGGCGACCTCCTCGGCGCTGAAGCGGTAGCACGACCTCGCCAAGACGAGCGTGGAGCCGTCTTCCCGGTCGACGGGGATCACGGCTGTCTCGCATATCCCGGCGCCAGGGATATCGACGTTCGTGCGGTGCCCGAGAGCAACCGCGAGGATCTCATCCTCGTGTTCGTGCCCGGTTGACCACCCAAGCGACGAGATGACGTGGCGACCGCTCACAAAGGCGCCCCCGTCGGCGTCGAATGATTCTGCGAGACGCTCGAGCGCGTTGGCGACCGCGAAGTTCTCGTCCGCCGCGGTTGTAAGGACCGCGAGGAACTCCGCGAGCTGCTGCGTCGCCCAGTCCGAAGAGGTCATTACATCCTTATGCGAAAGCAACCACAACGAGAGTTTGGTTGTGGAAGCCGTTCAAGCCGTGGGTACGAGCGAACTCCCCATACGTATAGAACCCAGCCACCGGGGCCCCCGAGGCGTAGTTGGAGATGCGCTCGACCTCCGCAACGATGCCCTCGTCGCCAAGGACGCCCTTTCGGGCGATGCAGTCAAATGCGAGCACCCCGAGCGGCGCCCGGCCCCCGAGGCTCGAAAGAGCGTTCTCGCAGGCAACGTTGGTGGCCTCGAGGACCGAACGGCTGTCGCCCTCCATGATCCTGACCATGCTTCCCTGGGGGACAGCGGCAATGCAGTTCAGGGAGCCGTCCGCAAAGTCCGCGCCGGCGACGAAGCGGACCTCGTCACCACCTCGGCGGCTGAGCCCGAGGGGGTGTGTCATCGCGAAATGGGTGAAGGCATCGGCGTCATCGTGAACCGCCGGGGGTGCCCCGAGGCGCTTGAGGTACGCGGAGAGCGCGGGCTGGTCGTCCAGGGCCAACACTCGGTTGCCCTCGCTGGCCGTGACGACCATCGGATCCCCCACCGCGCGCCAACCGTGCTCCACTCCGATACCGATCGGGCCTTGCGAGCCTATGGCCGCCGCGACAACGGAGTTCTTGAGGACACGCTGGCCGTAGAACTGCGAGGTCGACTTCATCTTCAAACCGTCGCCGGCACACCCACCAACCAACGGGACCTGCGCCCCCAGCACGCTGTAAGCGCCGCGGACAACTTCTTGCTGGTCGCCCCCGAGGCCGTCGGTCAAGACCAGCAAGACCCTGTGCGGGCTCGATTCGAGCCGGGCGGCGCTCATTGCCACCTCAGCGCTCGCCTCACGGAGCCCCACCTCGGCATTGGCAGAGGCTGTCCTCACGTCGAACCCAGACCCGCCGATCGCCATCGCGACCACTCCAGCGCTTCCCGGCCCTGCCGCGGCAATCTCGCCAGCGGTAGTGCAGCCGATCACCGGGACCTCGCCGGCGACCTCGTGGATACCGGCAAGCAGTCCGGGGAGGTCATACGCCTCGGACGAAAATACGACGAGGAGCTTGGCGTCGTCACCCGAAAGGGCTGCTGAGGCCACCTCGGCGCCGGCGCTGCGCGCATCGGGGTTTGTGGATGAGCCGGTCGCAGTCCACTGCGTCGCGGCGCGAGTTGCTGAAGGTGCGGAGATTTTGCCCATGCCTATCCGATCGGCCCCCTTTGCCGGGTCTTTAGCAGGAGTGGCCCGGGAGGGCTCACCCGGGCCGCATCCGAGTACCCTTGCGACAGAACGCGCGCACCAAAGGAGGAGGCCAGGTTGGACAACGAACGGGCGAAGAAGGCCTTGGAGAGGGAGCGGCGGCGCGTCGAGGGGCTTCTCGGGGAAATGGTCGAGGCAGGGGAGCAGGACCGCGATGAAGCCAATGAACAACACGAGATGGATGGCCCCGCCCAGCGGTTGACCGCCGAAGGGCTCGACGACGCGGTAGCGGCCGGGTTGCGTGACCGTCTGGCGGCGATCGAGCGTGCCGAAGGGCGCCTTCGTGCGGGCACCTACGGCTTCTCGGTTAAGACGGGCCTGCCGATCCCTGACGCGCGGCTCGAGGCCGACCCCGCGGCCGAGCTCACCGTGGAAGAGGCGTCGGAGGAGCCGCCCGCGGTTTAGGCGGGCCCTAGGTCCACCAACTTCTCGAGCGGGCTGGGGTAGGGTGGGGTGGCC
>DATKHZ010000386.1:0-5798 GCA_035509995.1 Acidimicrobiales bacterium
GCTCCTACTACGACAATGTCCTGCGCCTGCTCCACGCTCACCACGGAGGCGAGGACGAGCTGGTCTGGCCGAAGCTCCTAGAACGCTGCCCTGACCAAGCGGAGCTGGTCAGCGAGATCGCCGCCCAACACGAAGCCGTCAGCACCCTCATGGAGATAACCATGGCCCAGCTCCAGCAGTGGGCCGGCTCAGCGTCGGGACACGATGCGGCGGCACTGACCGAATCGATGCGCCTGCTCAGCAATGAACTCGACGCGCACCTCGACGAGGAGGAGGCAGAGATATTGCCTCTCTGTGCCCGCTACATCACCCAGCAGGAATGGGCGGAGCTACCTGAGCACGGGTTCAAGCATTTCGACGGGGACAAACCTTGGTTGATATTGGGCCTTATATTCGACAACATGCCTGGCGGGGTCGCAGACCATGTCTTGGCGAACATGCCACCACCTGTCGCGCAAATGTGGGCCAACTTTGGTAGCACCGCCTACGCCGACTTCATGGCTGATCTCGCAATGCAAGCCTAAAGCTCAGGAGAAAACGCGGAGCCACTGTTCCCGGCTCACTCGGGCTAGCACAGAATTGGTGCGCCTGACCTCTTCAAGGGGTGATGAGCTTGCGGTCGAGTAATGGTGCCCCGGCCAGAGCGTGAGCCTGCCGGGCAGGCTCGCCAACCGTTGCAGGCTCGTGTACATGGCGTCGGGGTCTGCGCCGGGAAGGTCGGTCCGCCCGCAGCCTTCCAGGAACAGCGTGTCTCCTGAGACCAGGTTGTCGCCGACGACGAAGCATTGGCTCCCCGGCGTATGGCCCGGCGTGTGCAGCAAGCGCACCCCAACGGCGCCGACCTCGACGACATCGTCGTCCCTATGCGCGACCAGCGACGACACGAGCGCGCCGCTCATCTCCGATACCCACGCAACCTCGTCCTTTTGGACGTGGACCGGGACCTCGGCCAGCTCCAGCAGGTCCACCAGTCCCTCTATGTGCTCCCCAAAAATGTCCCCACCCACATGGTCTGCGTGGTAGTGAGTCGCCAGTACCCCCGCGAGCGTGAGGCCGGCCTCTTCGACCCATCCGACCAGCGCCCGTACGTCATAAGCCGGGTCCACCAGCAGTACTTCGCCCGAAGCGGCGTCGCCTACGACGTAGACGTGGTTCCGCATTGTCGTTGCGAACTGGTCGCCGGCGGCGAAGTCCCGCCCCGCGAGGAGCTGGCGGAAGAACAGCCCTTCTGGCATCGGCCCATCGTACAGACGGCCCGCACCAGCTCGCCGGGACAGTCCCCCAAGCCATATCTTGTAAGGATGACTGATGAGCTTTGCCTGCTCTGCGTGCACGCCCACCCCGACGACGAGTCCTCCAAGGGTGCTTCGACGGTCGCGAAGTACCATGCCGAAGGCGTGCGCAGCGTTCTGGTGTGTTGCACGGGTGGCGAGGAAGGCGAGATCCTGAACCCGGCCATGAACAGGCCCGAGATCCTCGAACGCCTCCCCGAGGTGCGGGCCGCCGAGCTGGCCAGCGCCGCCGCCATCATCGGCTACGACGAGCTCGTGATGTTGGGTTACCGGGACTCGGGGATGCCCGGCACCGAGGCGAACGAGCGGCCAGAGTCGTTCTTCAGGTCTTCCATCGAACAGGCGACCGCTCGCCTCGTGGCCGTCGTCCGCCGGACCAAGCCGCAGGTGATGGCCATATACCCGGCTCACCAATCACTCTACCCGCACCCCGACCACATCCGCGCCCACGAGGTGGGCTTCGCAGCGTTCCACGCGGCTGGGGATCCGGATGCGTTCCCCGAGGCAGGGCCTGCGTGGCAGCCACAGAAGCTGTACTACATGCTCTGGTCGAAAAAGCGGATGTTCGCACTAGCCGAGAAGTTCACCGAAATGGGCCTCGAATTTCCGTGGGGCGAGGAGCGCCTCGAGATGATGGCTGACGCTCCGCAAGAGGACATCACGACCGAGATCGACGTCGCAGGTTTTGGGCACGTCCGCGACGAGGCTCTCCGGGCTCACGCGACCCAGGTCGACCCCAAGTCGCCGTTCTGGTTCGGCCTGCCGCCCGAGGTTGCGGAGGAACTGGGGCACTACGACGAGTACCACCTCGCAGAAAATTTCACGGGTTCGCAGCCGCCCGAGGACGACCTCTTCGCCGGCGTCCGCGAACGTGCCACCTTATGAGCCCAGAAGCGGGAGCATCCCCTGTCGAAGCCGCCCAAGCCGCCCAAGCCGCCCAAGCTGGCGAAGCGGCCCAAGCTGGCGAAGCGGCCCAAGCTGGCGAAGCCGCCCATGCCGCCGAGGCAGGCGGGACAGTCGCCACCGGTTTGGTGACCCTCGTCGTCGGGGACATCGGCCGTGGCGGCCCGACGACCCGGTCGCGCCGGCCTGCTCCAGAGAGCGGCTCGGAGGCCGTGCCTGGCTCCCAACCCGGGCCGGCGCAATGGTGCTGCCAGTGGTCGGCTGACGGGCCCGGTCTCGTCTCGAGCGGCTGTGAAGGCGAGCCGGACCTGACGTTGACGCTCAGCCCAGACGATGCTCGCTCGGTCCAGGACGGCCGGCTGGAACCTAGTGTCGCGTTCATGCAGGGGAGGCTCAAGACTTCGGGCGACAATGCGTTGCTGCTCCGCGTCCTCAGCTGGACCTCCACTCCGGCATTCTCGAAGGCGCTGGCTTCTTGGTCCGCCGAGCACTCTTGCTAAGGGGCCCTTAGCGAGCCGCTGGCTGCCGGTGAACTCCGCGGCGCCAGCAGGCGACAGCTGGTCTAGCTAGAACCTCGAAAGCGCCCCGCCCGCTGCGACACGCTCCAGCGGGACATCCCGGGTCGTGAACATTTCCTCCAGGCCGACAATCGTGCCGCCGGCACTTCCGTAAAACGCCACGTTGATCTCACGCTCGGCCGTCCGGCGCCGCGTGCGGAACAGCACCGCCATGTAGGTGGACACGAAAGGCAGCATCGCGACGACGACCCACCAAGCCGCCATTGACCCAGTAGCAAGAGCGACCAGCGCCGGCACCGAGACGGCAGTGAACATCACCGTCAGGACACGACGCCGGCGCGCGCTGGCATCGGCCCGGCGCCTCCGCACCGCGGGCGAAGCCAGTCTTGGGACGGCGCTCTCCCGGTCGAGCGGTGACGAGAACAATGCCGCGTACCCGTTCAATCCTTTTGGGGCACGACGCGACCAAAGTGAGTACTCACGCACAGGACAAACTTCCCCTTTGACAAGGCAGCTGCGCAAAAGCGCAGTGCAGGTGCAGCAGCACTACCGGCCCTGCTCAAGCCGGCTCCTTCGATCCCTCGAAAACTAGCCGGGCAAGGCCCACCGAGTCAAGAGGCAGCCCGACTATTGGACGTGCTCGCGGCTTGAGGTGACGAAGTGTGGTCGTAACACCATACTGAGTGACAACTGCGGCGTCGCCAATCTCTAGCGCTAGCCATCCGCCGCGAGAACTGGGTGATCAGGTCTCGACGAGGACCGTCACCGGCCCCTGGTTGACGAGGCTCACCTCCATCATGGCCCCAAAATGGCCTGTGGCCACCTCAGCCCCCGCCGAGCGAAGTTGCGCCACAACGCGCTCTACCAGCGCTTTAGCAACATGAGGGGCGGCTGCTTTGGTGAAAGAGGGCCGGCGGCCCCTCGTCGTGTCGCCGTAGAGAGTGAACTGGCTGACAACCAGCACCGCCAGGCCGAGCTCCTCCGCGGAACGGTTCATGTTGCCGTTGTCGTCTGGGAAGAGGCGAAGCTGCCAGATCTTCGCCGCAAGGCGATCGGCCGCCTTTTCGTCATCTTCGCAACCCACCCCGACCAGGGTGCACAGGCCACGCCCGATCTTGCCGACGACCACTCCGTCGACGCTGACCGACGCCTCCGAGACCCGCTGGAGCAGCCCACGCACAGCGCTGAAGCCTAATTGTCGAGCCATCCGGTGGGCGGCCACCAAGGCTGGCTGCGGGCTGCCAGGCCCCTAAGCTTTCCCCCCATGGCTGTCGTCGAGGGCCCAGAACTAGCGCTGGCTCCTGACGAGCGGCATCGCGAATTGCCGACGGCAGCGCAAAGAGAGGAAAAGCCCGAAAGCCGGGGTCAGGACGGGAGCGCAAAGCGCAGTCCGCTCCTCCTCGAGCTGGCCGTGATCGCGTTCTTGGGATGGATCTACGACTGGCTGCAGAACCTGGCGCCGGTGCGCCTCGGACCAGCGCTCCGCAACGGGCGCGCCATCCTTTCATTCGAGGAGCGGCTCCATGTCTCGCCCGAGAGGGCTCTGGACCATTGGCTCACACATCACTACTGGCTCGCCTACATGTCCTCAGACTTCTACGACAATGCGATCTTCGCGTTCACGGCGGCCATCGCAATATGGATCTGGTGGCGCCGGCCCGACATCTACAGACCGCTGCGCAACGACCTGGTACTGGCCAACCTGATCGGTTTTGCGGTCTTCTGGCGGTTCCCGGTCGCCCCGCCGCGGATGCTGCCCGGCTTCGTAGATGTCGTCGAAAAGGTGGGCGGCCTCGGCTCCTGGCACAGCACGCTCATTTCCCACGCCGACCAGTTGGCGGCCATGCCTTCCATGCACCTGGCATGGGCGGTCTGGTGCTCAATCGCCCTTTGGCGGCTCGCCGGCAAGAGCAGCTGGCGCTGGGCCGCCCTTGCGGTTGGCGTTGCGTACCCTCTCGCAACGGCCTGGGTGGTCATGGCGACGGCCAACCACTACCTGCTGGACGTCCTCGCGGGCGCAGCGGCCACAGCCGTGTCCGTAGTGTTGGTCGAAGCGGTTTTTCTTCCGGCCATCAAAGCGCGAAGGGGTGGCAGCGTTCACCAGCGGTCGTCGACGTAGGTGCGTACCTCTTCGTCGTAAGTGGCCTTGATCCCTGCCACGACTTGGGCTGGCAAGGCGGCCGGTCTCATGCCGCCGCATTGGCGCGGGCCTGAGCGGGTTTACTTCACCGGGGATGACAATCGAAACGCCGGGAGCATCCGCGGTGCGCTACCCGCGCAGCTCAGTCATAGGTGGCCTCGACCCACCATCGCCGGCCCTCCCGGGCCAGGAGGTACGCGCCACCATCTGTCGTGCTCACCTGGAAGCGCGCCCGCCGGCGCCCCCCTGAGTCCCACCAACGTTCCTCCAACGGCCAGGGGCCAGCCCAGGCGTCTATGACCAGGCCCGCACTGGCGCCGCTGCCGATCCTCAGGCGAGCGGGCGGTGCGCTTGCATTCCCGCGGCTCGCAACGCTCACGTGGCCCCCGGCTTCGTCGAGGAGCTGCGCAGGCAGGGGAGGCTGGTGAACGATCGCTGGCGCCACCCCAGGGAGACGGCCCGGCCACGGTGGTGAACCTGGGCGCCGGGGCTCCCTTGGCTCCCCCCAGGGCACAAGGAGCACCTGTTCGGTGTAGTCCCGCCCACCTTGTAGGACAGCCGTCAAGGCCGCCTCTGGACCGAGCAAGCCTTGTACCCGGGCTAGCGCCCTGGCAGCCCTGCTGGCGGCGCCGGCATCGTTGCCCCAAAAACCGAGCTGACGGCCGTCGTCAGGGCGCACTTCTTCAGGGACAAGAGCAAGCCTGGCGATCCTGCCCGCTTGGGCCGCCTCACCGGCCTGGCTTGCTTGTGCCCAGCCCTCCAGCTGCCAGCGCACCCGTTCGCCGATGGCGCCGGCGCTCAGGGCACCGTCGTGGCGCCAGCTGCGACGCAAGGATGTCCCGTACTCGGTCTCGGCTTCGATGGCAAGACGAGTGCAGACAAGACCGGCCCCCGTGAGGCGGTCATGGAGCTCCTCGGCCAACACTTTGCCCAAGAAGGCTGCCG
>DATKHZ010000387.1:0-2883 GCA_035509995.1 Acidimicrobiales bacterium
CAGACCTGGTCGTGGATGACCGAGCGAAGTTTGCGCCATTCCTCGACGGGACCATCCAGGCCGTGCAGTTCGACCGCTTTGACGGCCCTGTCGAGCGCGACCCAGGCCATCACACGGGAATAGACGAGGCGCTGTGGCGGGCCTCTCAACTCCCAGATGCCCTGGTCAGGCTCGTCCCAGTGGGCCGCCACAAACTGGACCAGGGCCCGCTGGAGGTTCCAGATGGCGCCGGCCACTGAAATCCCATGAGTGCTGGCCATGTGCACGGCTTCCATCAGCTCGCCGAAAACGTCGAGCTGGAACTGCAGGGAAGCTGCGTTACCCACCCGGACCGGGACCGAGGACTCGTACCCGGGTAGCCACTCGAGCTCGAGCTCCGGGAGCCGGCGCTCCCCCGCCACCCCGTACAAGACCTGGAGCTGCGCTGGGTTGCCAGCTGCCGCTCGGACCAGCCACCACAGCCATGCCTCAGCTTCGTCCCGGCAACCAGCTTCGATAAGACCGTTGAGAGTGAGGGTGGCATCCCTGATCCAGCAGTAGCGGTAGTCCCAGTTCCGGGGACCGCCGAGGGCTTCGGGCAGCGAAGTCGTCGGCGCCGCCACGATGCCGCCTGTCGGCGCATAGGTGAGCGCCTTCAGGGTCACGAGAGACCGCTGGACCAGGCCTTCCCACTCGCCGTGTACTTCGTTCAACTTGCCCGACCAATCGGCCCAGTAGGACAGAGTGTCCGTGAGGGCCGTGTCACAGTCCAGATCCCTCCCGGGGTCCTCGTAAGAAGGCGCCCACCACATCCTGAAAGAGACCCGGTCGCCTTTGTTGACAATGAACCTCGCTGAGTGGCGCATGTCCGCGCCCTCCAGCGCAATCGGGCTGTCCAGCTCGATGGAGTCCGGCCCTGCGACTGCCCGGATACCGTGCTCGGTCTGGACCACCCAGGGGACCTGGGAACCGTACTCGAACCGGACCAGGACCTCTGTAAACATCTCCACGCTTCCCTGGATGCCCTCGACCATCCGGAACACCCTCGGGCGGTGGTGCCGCGGCGGCATGAAATCGGTGACTCGGACGCTGCCGCTCGGCGTGTCCCACTCCTGGTCGAGCACGAGGGAGCCGCCCCTGTAATCGCGTCGGGTAGCAGGACCTCCGCCCTGCGGTGCCAACAGCCATCGGCCGTGCTCAGCAGTTCCCAAGAGTGCCGCGAAACATGCTGACGAGTCGAAGCGCGGCACGCACAACCAGTCGACCGAACCGTCACGGCCGACCAGAGCAGCCGTGTGGGTGTCGCCGATCAGGGCATAGTCTTCGATCTTCTGGCTCATTGCCGCCACATCCTAGGGTGGCCCGGTCAGGACCGGGAGCGCCTGGAAGGTCGTCGCTCGCTGAGCGAGGTCAAACCGACAGGAAGCGCCTCACTGCGAAACCGGAGCCCAGGGCTCCGACCAAGGCGCCGACGACCACGATGAACAGCCCGGTCAGGAGCGCCGCGTGGGAGCTGACGTACAGGGGCTGGTTAACGTCGATCGGGTTGCTGCCCGTGAAGGAGGCGAAGGTAGCCCGCGCGAAATAGGTGATCAGAAAAGCTATGACGGCTCCGAGCAGGCCCTCCACGAGCCCTTCCAGCATGAAGGGCACCCGGATGAACCAGTTGGTGGCCCCGACGAGCTTCATTACCGCGACTTCGCGCCGGCGGGCAAAGATCGCGAGCTGGATCGTGTTCACGACGAGCGCGATCGCTCCGAGCATCACGCCGCCGGCCACGATCAAGGCGACGGTCCTCAGCGCAGAAAAGTGGGCAAGGGTTTCTGTGATTATTTGCCCGGGGTAACCGACGTGGTAAACGCCCGGTTGGTTGGAGAACTCGCTGGCAAGCTGAGTGATGCTCTGCGCCTTAGCCGGCACGCACTGGAACGAGGTCGGCAACGCGGATGCCGTCACTTCCTTGATCAGCTCCGGCTGGCCATTGAACAGATCTTTGAACTCGGCCCACGCCTGGTCCTTGTCGAGAAAGCGGCAGCTCTTTATTTCCGTGGGCGTCATGCCGCCAAGCTCGTGGTTGATGGCGGCAATCTCCTGGGCGCTGGCTCGCGGCTCCATGAAGATGATCATCTCGACCCCGCCCTGCCACTGGACCGTCGCCGTGTTGACGGCCTGGCGCATGATCAAGACCCCACCCAAGGCTGTGAGCGATACGGCCATCGTTACGATCGCAGCGACCGTCATGACTACGTTGCGGAGAAGGTTGCCCCCCGTCTCGCGCAGCACATACGGGCTCGCCATCGTCATCGGTTGCCCCTTTTCTTATCTCGCAGGCCCCGCCGGGCCTTTAGGCGTCGACCATGCCGTAGACGCCTCTTGCCTGGTCGCGCACAACATTGCCCCGGTCCAGTTCGATGACCCTCTTGCGCATAGCGTCGACGACATCCTGCTGGTGGGTCGCCATAACCACCGTGGTGCCGTAGAGGTTGATGCGTTCGAGAAGCCGCATAATGCCGGCAGTGGTGCCCGGGTCGAGGTTCCCTGTCGGCTCGTCGGCCAGCAGTATCAAAGGGCGGTTGACGAACGCCCGCGCGACGGCAACACGCTGCTGTTCGCCACCCGATAGCTCGTTGGGACGGCTCTCCATCTTCTTTCCCAAACCGACGAGCTCGAGGATCTGGGGTACCTGAGAACGCACGAAACTCCTGGAGCGCCCGATTACCTCGAGAGCAAAGGCGACATTTTCGTACACCGTGCGCTCTGGCAACAGCCTGTAATCCTGGAAGATGCAACCGATGTTGCGGCGCAAATAGGGCACTTTCCATGGGGCGAGCGAACCAACTTCCTTGCCGGCCACCCAGATCTCGCCCGTATCGGCGCGCTCTTCCTTCGTCACAAGCCGCAGGA
>DATKHZ010000388.1:0-2205 GCA_035509995.1 Acidimicrobiales bacterium
AGCCACGCAGCGAGCGACAGCGAGCCGTCCTCGGCCCAGCTACCCAGAGCGTCGAAGGCCCGCAGGGCATCTGAGATCTTTGCGTCGAGGCGGTCCCGCAGCGCCAGCAGTTCTTCTATGTCCCCCGCCACGGGTGCCACCGGCAAACAACCGAGCGCAGCCGCAAGTTCTTTGATGCTGCCAACCCCACCCACCTCTTCATCGTACACCTGTTCGATGCCAATTCGGCAACAAAATACTGGGGAACTTTCGCCTGGAGGGGTACGGACGGGAGGGAATCGGGGGCTAAGTGCGCCAGACGTCGGTCCAAAGCGCACTCGTACAACGTGCCTGGCCGACCGGCCACATCAGTCGGTCCGACGGGCACAAAGCCGGCTTTCTGGAGCACTCTCTCAGACGCGACGTTCTCGTTGCTGGTCTTCGCTTTGAGCGTTCTCAAACCATATTGCTCGGCCGCGAGCCCGCACAGCTTTCGCAACGTCGAGGTCGCCACACCGCCACCCGCCACCTGCTCGGCAACCCTGTAGCCGACGTCGGCAGTTCCGTCCTCGAGGTTATACAAGTTGAAGCGCCCAACCACCGCCCCGTCCCGGTCGAGCAACACGTGAAAGACGCACATCCCGGCGTCCTGCTCGGTCAAAAGCGCGCGGTGTCGCTCCGGGAATTGCTCAAAGAACTCATCGCCGCGATCGCTGACGGATGCGGCGAAGTAGGCCCGGTTCGCCACCTCAAAAGCGAGGACCGCGGCGGCGTGATCACTCCGAAGACGCTGCAACTCAAGCACCGGCCGAGCGTATCTTCAGCGTCACGCACGCGAGCCCGGCTCTCGTCTGCGCCACGCCTCCACAGTCAAGCGCTCCATGCAACAGTCCGAATGGCGGTGGCGCTTGCCGTCGTGGACTGTGCAAGAGACTTGGAGCGGCTTGCCGATGGAGCTCCGCCAGGCGCACGCCCGGAGCCACCGAAACACCTTGGCTACGCTCCGTGATCGTGCCCGTACGGACCTCGTGGGAAGCGCTCGGACGCGGTCTGGGGTAGTTACCTGAGCCGCGGGGACGTGTGGGACAATCGCTTGATGGGGACCGTCAAGGCGCTAGCCGACAGGTACCACAGGGGGTGGCTTGCAGCCCATCCCTTCGACGCTAGCTACATGGGCGTCCCCGGCTACGACGAAGCCGTGCCCGACGCCAGCCCGGCCGGCGAAGACCTCCGCCGCTCCGAGGTCGAAGTGGTGCTAGCCGAGGCGGACAGTATCGACTCGACAATGCTCAACGACGTTGACGTTGTCACGTTGGGTTGCCTTCGCTCAAACGCCGAGGCAGAACTACTTGAGCTGGCCGCACGCGAGGGCGACCACCTCGTAACGACGATGCCGTTCAAAGGACCTGCGTTCTTCCTTGGCGCCGCAGCCCGCGCTTCGCTGCCCGATGCCCGAGCTGCCGCAGATTACCTGAGCCGCCTCGCTGCGGCCGGGCCCTGGGTCGACCAACAGGTCGAGAACCTCCGGGCCGGTGCCGCCAAGGGCCGACTCCCGGTGGCACCGTTGGTCGAGAACACGATCCGCTGGGCCGAGCCTTACATCACCTCCGACGTGCCTGAACCACTGATGGTGCCGAACCCCCCGGACAGTTGGGACGGGGCGCCAGCATGGCTGGAACGGCGAGATGCCCTCGCTCGCGATGTCGTCAGACCAGCTCTGGTCCGGTGGGTCGCACTGCTTCAACAGCTCCTTCCCCGGGCGCGTCCCGCCGATCGGCCCGGACTGGTCTACCTGCCCGGAGGCGACGCCGACTATCAGGCGGCAATCCAGGTCAACACGACCCTGCCCCTCACAGCCGACCAGCTTCATAAGGACGGCTTGGACGAGGTCGAACGGCTCGAGGCACGCGCCGTGCAACTCGGCTCCATGATCGGCTTGAGGGACCTCGAAGCCGTGCACCGCGCCGCGCTGGCGGCATCGGATGGCCAGGATCCGACTGTCGCTATCGACGCCGCCCGCCGAGCGGTACGACGAGCCGAGGAGACGATCCCAGCGGTCATCTCGCCGCCGTACCCGCCCCCTTGCGAGGTGACGCCAATGCCAGCGGTCCTTGCTGCGGCGGGGGCGCCCCCCCACTATTCACCGCCACGCATGGACGGCACCCAACCGGGCACGTACTGGTTCAACACCCAGCAACCCACCGCCGGCGCCGGATGGGATCTGGA
>DATKHZ010000389.1:0-2958 GCA_035509995.1 Acidimicrobiales bacterium
TTGTGAGCAGCGGATCGCCTTCATAATTGAATGGGTTTACCCTGCCCACGGCGGCCAGGCTCCCGAGCCAGAAATCCCGTTGCCGTTCACTGGCACACGTGAACAAATCACCCCTTCGCAGGGCGACATTTATCACCCCGGCCAGGCGCGTCACCACGCGGTCCTGCTCGGACAGGCCGTCTCCACCCATCTCCAGGTTTTCCAGGTGGTATGGGTCATAGATGTCGACAACGACGGGCTTGGCCGTCTCACGAAGCTCCTCGGCCATGTACACCAGGCTGCTCGGGGCGAAGGAGACGTCCGAACCCTCAACCAGTTCCCTGATTGCCGGGCCGGCCGCCAATCGCAGCTCGGCGTTGGGATGGTCACCAGAGACCGCAACCGTGCTCGCGAGGACGACATCGAGGTGCTGCCCGAGCACGTTGGCCAGTTCCCAGGCCCGGATGGCTGGGCCCGGCATCTCGGGCCCGACGGGGTCGGTGGAGAACACGACGACCCGAGTACGCTGCCTGGCTGTGAGCGCTTCCGCCATCGCCGTGAGGCTACTGTGCCGAGGCAGCGGGCGGCGGGACGGGCGATGACGCGCGTCCTGGTCGTCACGCCCGACGTGCTGCGCGCCCGAATGGCGGGGCCCGCGATGCGGGCGTGGCACATATCCGAACGTCTGGCGGAAGAGCACGAGGTCCGGCTTCTCACGACCTCGCCCTACTGCGAGGTGAGCTCTGCAACGTTCCTCGTTGCCGCCGTGGGGCCAGAAGGCTTAGCGGAGGCCGAGGATTGGTGCGACGTCATGATCTTGCAGGGTTACGTCATGTACCACCACCCGGTCCTGGCGACGTCCCAAAAGATCATCGTTTTCGACATCTACTCCCCCCTTCACTTGGAAACCCTCGCACTAACCAAGGGGGCCTCAAGCGAGGCGAGGGACGCACATGTGCGCCTTTCGATCGAGACTTTGAACCACCAGCTGGAACGCGGCGATTTCCTCATTTGTGCGAGCGAGCGTCAGCGCGACCTTTTCATCGGGCAGCTCTGCGTCGTCGGGAGGGCGAACGCACTCACCTACGACCCCGACCCGACGCTCCGCCGCCTTATCGACGTAGTCCCCTTCGGGCTCCCCGACGGGGACCCCGAACACCACCGACCAGCGATCCGAGGAGTCGTCCCCGGCATTGGGCCCGACGACGACATCCTCATCTGGGCAGGAGGCGTCTACGACTGGTTCGACCCGCTTACCCTCATCCGGGCAGTGGCAAGGGCCTCCACGAAGAGGCCGTCGGTGCGTCTTTATTTCATGGGCCTGCAGCACCCCAACCCGGACGTACCCCCTATGCAGATGGCGATCGACGCCAAGGCGCTGGCCGAGGAGCTGGGAGTTGCCGGCAAGCATGTGTTCTTCAACGACGGCTGGGTCGAGTACTCCGAGCGCCAGAACTTCCTGCTCGAAGCGACCCTGGGGGTATCGACGCACTTCGAGAGCATTGAGACCCGCTTTTCGTTCCGGACCCGTGCGCTCGACTACCTGTGGGCAGGACTTCCGATCGTCGCGACTGAGGGCGATTCGTTCGGCCAGCTGATCGAGGAGGAGCACCTCGGCTTGACCGTGCCCCCGGAGGACCCGCAAGCTCTGGAGGAGGCGGTCCTCCGGCTCCTCTCCGACCCTGAGATGGCAAAGGCTTGCCGTGCCCGTGTGGCCGAAGTACGCAAATGCCTTCGCTGGTCCGTGGTCCTGGAGCCCCTCGCCGCCTTTTGCCGGGAACCCCGCCAGGCAGCGGACCTCCCTGCGTCTCGGGCGATCACCGAGGAGAGCGCGGCAGCAGAGGCATCCGCTGTTGCGCCGGCGGCGGACGGCGAGGCTTCGGCCGCTGCGCCGGAGGCGGACGGGGCAGCCGACGGGCCGGCTCCGAAGGCGGCCGGCGATGGGCAGCCCAGCCTTATTCAGCTGGCTCGCCACCACTACCAGGAGGGCGGTTTATCCCAGGTGGCGAACCGCGCGGCAAACAAGCTCCGGCGCTTCGTTGACAAGCTCTGACTTGGCCACCGCGCTGCGCGGTCATTCCGACCTGAGAGCCAAGCTCGCCGGGGTTCGGGCGGCTATACGTCCTGGCACCGCGGCGACCACGTTTGCGAGTACGAGCGCACCGAGTGCGACCAGGACGACCCGGAGGACCGGGAGGCCGGCGTCAGGTACGGCATCTATTTCTTGGGCGAAGAGCTCCCATAGCGAACGGCCCAGCGCGATGCCGAGCGGTGCGCCGACAACCGTGCCGGCTCCAACGGCCACTGTGGACTGCCAGGCGATGGTGGCGGCTAATTGACGGTTGGTGAACCCAAGGGTTTTCAATAGAGCGAGGTCCCGGCGCCTACGTCTGACCGAGGCGACCAGCGTGAGGCCGAGAGCGACCGCTGCGCCGGAGGCAAGGGCTCCACCAAGCAAGTTCGGAGTGGCACCCAGATTGCTGTAAGCGATGATCTCGGCCGGCCTTTGCGCTCCCAATAGCGGAGGCCCACCGCCGGATCCCCCGCCCAGTTTCGTGACGATCGCGTCAATCGAACGTTGGACCGCAGCCCTGCTCGTCCCAGACCGGGCTCGCATCAAGATCGCGTTAGGCCCCGGTTGGGGCTGGTCGTACGGGTTCCTTTGAGCCGCTGGGATCAGCTGATAGTCGAGCACCGCCCCGTCACCCATTTCCATGTGCATGCCGCCCGTCCCACCGAACGCCGGCATGGTCGCGGTCCCGACGATCACCAACTGGGTCGGCCGGGTACCAGGAGCGCCGACTTCCACACTTTCACCGACCCGCTTGTGCAGCGCAGCCAAAGTGAGGTTGCCGAGGACCACTTGGTCCCCGCTCTCGAAGCCGTGGCCTGACAGCACTGGCGGGGCGATGGTGGCCCCAGGGTTCGCACCCATGACCTGCACTGGCTGGCCGTCAATTTCCAACTGCCCGAAGTAGA
>DATKHZ010000390.1:0-8244 GCA_035509995.1 Acidimicrobiales bacterium
GGTGACATATGACAAGGCGTGTCCCCTTAGTCCCGTGCCATGCTCCAACCGGTGAGCCAGCCCCCCGTGAGTTGAGATTACGCCAACGGTCTCCAACTTGCCCAGGACGGTGCGGGCGTCGATGGGGTGAGGGGCCACAAGCCTGGAGGGCTCGCCGAAGCGCTACCGTGGAGGGGTGCCCGAGCACGACCCTGAAGAGATGGCGCCCGACGCCCTGGCGAGCGACGCGGATGGTGCCGCGCCCGACAACGAAGGGGTGCTCGCCGATGACGAGTTCTTCGACGACGACACCTTTGAGGACGGCGAGGCCGCGGAGTACGTCGACGAACTGGGCCGCCGCCACGTCCGTCGAGCCGCTCCGGAAGGTACCGAAGAGCTCCTCGAGAACGAGGCACCGAGGCGCACCGGTCTTCCCGACAGCGTGGAACGCTGGCGGCAGCGGAGTGCGACCGGGGCAGTCCTGACGGCGTTCGCTTTCGGCCTACAGCAGGCCTTGGAGACCGAGAAGAAGGAACCTGCGATCATCATGGTGACCTCCGGCGAACCGCCGACGGATCTCCCGGTCGAGGCCCAGCTCGAGCAGCTGGGGCCGCGCCAGAGCACGGTGAAGGTCCGGTCATGGCTCCTCGGTGGCGCCGGCGGCGACCAGGGCGAAGAGCCTGGCCACCCGTCGACCGATGAGGGCCCGGATGGCGAGGCGGGCGAGGAGTGAGCCTCCTGCGGCGAGGGTCTCCCCCGCCGGGCAGTGACGAAGGCGCGAACGATTGGGACGACGACGGCGAGGTCACAACCGTCGACGTGAGGTCCCACGCTGCGCCAGAAGCCAGCTCAGGTACCTCGGCCAAAGAGATAGAGCGCAAGCAAAAAGAGCTCGTCCGCAAACAAAAGGCTGCCGATCGCGCTTCGTACCAGGAGCTGCGCCGGGAGGCCGCCAAGGCGACTTCGGCCTTGCAGGATCCTGAACCGCGCAGAGCCCTGTACGTCGCGGCCGTAATGGTCGGGCTGGCGGCTTTGTCGTACTTCGGGAAAGACGTTTACCCGAAACTGGCGAAGGTGCACGGCAAATCCGTGACCCAATGGTTGCCCATCACTCACCCCGAGACGGCCATCATCGTGTTCCTGGTAACCGTGGCCGCTGCGGTAAGCATCTACTGGAAGCGGCGGTACGTCACCGCCATAGCCTTTTTCGTCGCCGGGGTACTGGGTATCGACACGCCGTTCCCCACAGGCTTGACCGACCTCGAGTACGTGATCTTTGCCATCGGGGCTGGTTATTTCATCTGGGTGATCATGTTCCGGATGAACAAGCAAAAAAAAGAGTGGATATCCGCCCACTCCCCAAAGGCCAGCCGCAGCGCCGCTGCCAGCGCGGGTACCGGCAGCAGCAGGCCATCTCAGCGCAAACGGTCGGGGGGCGGCCAGGCTGCCGCTCCGGCAGCCCGCTCGCGCAAGGCCAAACCCGACGCGCCGGTAGTGACCGCGACGGGACGTGCGTTGCCGGCGAGCAACTCTCGCTACACCAGGCCGCAAGCCAAATCGCGCACCTCCCAACGCCGTTCCTGACTGCCCTAGCCCACCGCCCGGCCAGCCCGGGTACCTGAACAGCCAGGGCCTACGTGGTAAACACGGGGGATGCTCCGAGAGGCACTTGCGGGCCGGCGGATCGCGCTCACCGGCGCAACGGGGTTCCTCGGCACGGCGCTCACGGAGCGGGTACTGCGTTGTCTCCCCGACACAGAGGTCGTCCTCCTCGTCCGTCCGGGCCGGCGTGGGGCCAAAGACAGGGTTGAAAGAGATGTCCTGCGCAATGACTGCTTCCAGCGTCTGCGGCGCGAGCTCGGCGAAGGTTTTGACGAAGAGACCTCGCGCCGCATCTTGCCTATCGCCGGCGACGTAACCGTTGACGGTCTCGGCCTCGACGAAGCTGGCCGAGAGCTGCTCTCGACCTGTTCGACGGTGGTGCACTCGGCCGCCACGGTCAGCTTCGATGCGCCCCTCGACACCGCGGTAGAAGTCAACCTGCTCGGCCCGTCCCGGGTCGCAGCGGTGCTACAGCAGGGATCCCCCCTCCCCCACCTCATCGCCGTTTCCACGGCGTACGTTGCGGGGGGTCGTCGCGGGCCGGCCCCGGAGGCTCTGCTGTCCGATACGCCCTTTTCGTCCAGGGTCCCGTGGCGGGAAGAGGTGGAGGCGGCCAGGCGAGCCCGCTCGGGCACGGAGGCCGACAGCCGTGACCCCAAACAGCTCGCTCGGCTCCGCTCCGCAGCCCGCGCCGAACTGGGCGCGGCCGGCGTGCCCCTCCTCGCCGAGCGGACCGAGAAACTGCGCGTCGACTGGGCCCAGGACCGCATGGTCGAGCTCGGCAAGGCCCGGGCGCAGGCCCTTGGTTGGCCAGATGCCTATGCGTACTCCAAGGCCCTAGGTGAATGGGCTCTTCTCGAGGGCCGTGGCCCTCTCCCGGTAACGGTGGTACGGCCCTCCATCATCGAGGCCGCCCTTTCCGAACCCCATCCGGGCTGGATCAGGGGCTTCCGGATGGCCGACCCGGTCATCATCAGCTACGCCCGCGGCCTGCTCAAGGAGTTCCCCGGCATCCCTGAGGGGATCATCGACGTCATCCCGGTCGACCTCGTGGTTGCGGCCATCCTCGCGGTGGCCGCACGGGGCCCGCTCGAAAGCCCTGACGTCGTCCACGCCGCCTCAGGCGCCCGCAACCCGCTCCGCTACGGCCAGCTCGTCAACCTGGTGCGTGAATGGTTCTCCGTGCACCCGCTGGCGGATGACAAGGGCCAGCCGATCGAAGTCCCGGAGTGGTCCTTCCCCGGCCGGCGCCGGGTGCAGAACCAGCTTCGCCAGGCCACCCGTGCGTTGCGCGGCGCGGAGCGCGCCCTTCAGACGCTGCCGCTCCGGGGCGGCCAGGCCGACCTGGCAGCCCGGATCGAGGAACGCCGCGAGGAGGCCGAGCGGGCCCTCGGCTACGTCGAGCTGTACGGCTCCTACACCGAGACCGAAGCCGTGTTCCAGGTAGACCGCCTCCTCGAGGTCAACAGCCTGCTCCCCGAAAGCGAACAGCAGGAGTTCTGTTTCGACCCGGCCGTGGTGGAGTGGCCACGGTACTGCCAAGATGTCTACCTGCCTGCGGTCGTGGCCCACGCGAGGGTGCGCCTCGCCGGGCCCCGGCGCCAACGTCAGGGGTCGAGCGGCCTGTCACGCGAAGAACGGGGCAAGCGGGCCGTGCTCTCGCCCGACCGCCAGCTCGCCGTGTTCGACCTGGAGAACACCCTCGTCGCCACCAACGTCGTCGACTCCTACGCCTGGCTCGCCACGAGGCACATGGGCCTACCCGAACGCGCTCGTTTCACGGTGCGCACCCTGCTGGAAGCACCCCGGATGCTCTCCCTCGACATGGTGGACCGGGGCGACTTCCTGCGCTGGTTCTACAGGCGTTACCAAAATGCCGACCTGGGGGAACTTCGCGGGGAGGCATCGGAGCTCACGAGCGACCTGCTCCTGGAGAAGTCGTTCCCGGCCGGGGTACGGCGGGTGCGCGAGCACCGGGAGCTCGGCCACCGCACGCTTCTGATCACAGGAGCGTTGGACTTCGTGCTCGAACCGTTCCGGCCCTTGTTCGACGATGTGGTCTGCGCCCACATGACCACCATCAATGGGGAATTAACCGGGGAACTAGACGAGGCGCCGCCAACGGGCGAGGCGAGGGCGCTCATTATGGCCGACTACGCCAAGGAACACGGCCTCGACCTGGCCGAATGCGTCGCCTATGCCGACTCAACGAGCGACCTGCCCATGCTCGAAGCAGCCGGGTTCCCGGTAGCGGTGAACCCCGAGACCAAGCTCGCAGCGATCGCCCGCAAGCGCGGTTGGCACGTCGAACATTGGCCCCGGGCGCCCGGTTACAGGCGTGCGCTACTGCCGTTCGGGCCCATTATGAGCCAAATCAAGGCTCGCAGCGGTCTAAGGGAGTCATGAAGGCCCTTCAGGTCGAGCGCTCGGTGGCGCGCTTCGCAATGGCGCGCATCGCCTCCGAGTGGAAAGCGGGAGCCGGTGGGCGCTACGGCCCGCTCCGCCTGGTGGACGTGCCCCTTCCGGAGCTGCCTGGTCCAGGCTGGCACCGGCTGTTGCCACGTATGTCGGGCATCTGTGGGAGCGACCTGGCGACAGTGGACGGGCGTTCGTCGCGCTGGTTCGAGCCCATCGTGAGCTTCCCGTTCGTGCCTGGCCACGAGGTGGTGGCGGACACAGAGGACGGCGAGCGCGTCGTCATAGAGCCGGTCCTTGGCTGCGAGGCGCGGGGCATCAGGCCGCTCTGCCCGGCTTGTGCAGACGGCCGGCGGCGCCATTGCGTCAACCTGACGGGTGGCCACATATCGCCTGGCCTGCAAACCGGCTACTGCAAAGAGACGGGCGGCGGGTGGTCGCTCGCTTTCGTAGCCCACGAGAGCCAGCTTCACGCCGTGCCGGAGAACCTCCCCGACGAGGCAGCCGTTCTCGTCGAACCCGCAGCCTGTGCTGTCCACGCCGCTCTCAGCCGTCTGCACGTCGGTAGCACCCAGGCCGGCGAGGACCTGACAGCCGTCGTGGTAGGCGCCGGGACGCTCGGTCTTTGTGTCGTGGCCGCCCTCTCGCGCTTCCGCGAAGACGTCACGCGGGTCATCGCGGTCGCCAAACACCCTCACCAGCGCGAGCTGGCGAGCCGCCTTGGTGCGACCTCGGTCGCCGAGCCCGCAGAACTGCGCCGCGCCGTGAGGCGCTCCACTGGGTCCTGGGTGCTCGGTTCCGGCCAGCTTTCGGGCGGCGCCCCGCTCGTGATCGACTGTGTCGGCACCGCCTCCTCTATTGCCGATGCCCTCGCAGTGACGGCGCCCGGTGGGGCTCTTGTGCTTGCAGGTATGCCTGCGCCAGCCCATATCGACCTCACCCCGCTCTGGCAGCGCGAAGTGTCGCTGACGGGCTCCTACACCTACGGCCCCGAACCTGCCATGGGCGGGCGGCACAGTTTCGACCTAGCATTTGAACTAGCCGAGGCTGCTCGGCTCGAACGATTGCTTTCCGCGACATACACGCTCGATCGCGCAGCCGAGGCGATCGAGCACGCCGCCGCTGCCGGCCGCCGCGGCTCGGTAAAAGTCGCTTTCGACATGCGCCGAGAGAAGAGAAGATCCTTCGAATAATGCCTCGTCCAGGGTTCGTCCTAGAAGTCGACCGCTCCACACCTCCCGTGCTCATCTGGCATGGAGAGGGGTTCGGGCTGGAACGCCTTCCGGCCGATCGGAGCCGCGTCGTCTATGCGCCCGAACCCCTCGCCCCGCTCCCCGACCCCGACGCAGCCATCCGCCAGGCTCTCGTCGAGCCGATGGGCGACAGCGCCCCGCTGCCAGAGTTGCTGCACGCGGGTATGCGCCTCACCATCGCTTTCGATGACCTTTCTCTCCCACTGCCACCCATGCGCAGGCCGGACAACCGCCAGCGCGTGATCGAAGCGGTGCTCGAAATGGCGGCCGCCGCTGGGGTGGACGACGTTGTCCTGATAGCAGCGTTAGGGCTGCACCGGCGGATGACTGATGCCGAACTGCGCCATGCGCTCGGCGACCGTATCTTCGATGCCTTCGCGCCCCACGGTGCTCTCCTCCAGCACGACGCCGAGGATCCTTCCGAACTAGTCATGGTCGGTAAAACCGAAAAGGGCGAGGACGTCGAAGTGAGCCGCCGGGTTGCGGAATCAGACTTGCTCGTTTACGTGAACATAAACCTCGTCGCGATGGACGGCGGCCATAAGTCGACCTCGACAGGCCTCATGAGCTACCGGAGCGTCCGCCACCACCACAACGTGAAGACTCTCCAGCACAGCCGCTCGCTGATGGACCGTCCCAATTCCGAGCTGCATTCGTCGGCGTGGCGGATCGGGCGGCTCCTCGGCAAGCACGTGAAGGTTTTCCAGATCGAGACCACCCTCAACAACGACGCCTTCCCTTCCCAGATGGCTTTCCTCCAGAAGCGGGAGTGGGAGTGGGGCGTGCGGGACAGGGCGACATTCCTGGCGACTAGCCGCGGCCTCGATGTGCTGTCCCCGGCGGCAAAAAGGTCCATCTTCCATTCGATCCTGGCGCCACAGGCGCTGACGAGCGTCCAGGCCGGCGAAGTAGAGGCAGTGCACGCTTCCACGATCGACGCCCTGCACCGCCAGCAGCTCGTCGACGTCGAAGGCCAAAGCGACGTTGTCATATTCGGGCTTCCCCACGTCGGGCCTTATAACGTGAACTCGATAATGAACCCCCTGCTCGTAATGTGCATGAGCCTCGGGTACTTTTTCAATTTCTACATCGGCAAACCCCTTGTCCGCCCCGGCGGTGTCGTGATCGTCTCGCACCCTACGCCATGGGCCTTCCACCCCGTGCACCACCCGTCGTACATCGACTTTTTCGAAGAAGTCCTGTCGGCTACCACCGACCCCCTCCAGATAGAAAAGGTCTACGAGGAACGATTTGCCACCGACGAGTGGTACCGGCACCTGTACAGGACCAGTTATGCCTACCACGGGGTCCACCCGTTTTATATGTGGTACTGGGGTGCGCACGCCCTCGAGCACGCGGGTGCCACGATAATCGTCGGCGGCAACCGTAAAGCCGTACGGCGGATGGGTTTCAAACCCGCGACCACCCTTGCGGACGCCCTCGAGATGGCTGAGGACCAGGTCGGGCGGGACCCGACGATCACATATTTCCGTTGCCCCCCCGTAATGCTCGCAAATGTCCATTAGCGAAGTCCGTGACCGGCTCGGGACACTGGGCCGGCTCGGGACCGCGGGCCGGCCGCCGTCGTTGCGGGAGCTCCCGTTCCCCCTGAGCGCGCCGACCTGGCCGGCATCGGTCCCGCGGCCCCCGAAAGGCTCCGCGCTTGGGGTCAACTACGGCACCGAGTGGGCCCGGCGCTACCCGGTACGCCTTGCGCGGGCCATATGGACCGACTTCGTCACCCGACCTCTCGTGAGCGCTGTTGCACAACCTTCGGTCGAAGGCCTGGACCGTTTTGAAGCGGTGGTCGGGCCAGTCATATTCGCGGCCAACCATTCGAGCCACCTCGATACCCCGCTCGTGCTGTCGGTCCTTCCTGAGGCGTGGCGGCACAAGATCGTGACGCTGGCCGGAGCCGATTATTTCTTCGACACGCGCTTGAAGGCCGCCTATTTCGCCTTTGCGCTCAACGCGGTACCCCTAGAGCGTATAAAGGTAAACCGTGACTCTTTGAGCCGAGCGCGCTCGCTGGTCGACGACGGCTGGAACCTGCTGGTCTTCCCCGAAGGCGGCCGGAGCCCAGACGGTTGGGGCCAGTCCCACAGCGGCGGTGCCGCTTGGCTCGCCGTGCGCACCGGCCGTCCGATCGTGCCTGTCCACATCAAAGGGACGGGCCGGCTTTGGCCGCGAGGGGCAAAACGCATTTACACCGGCGAGACGAAGGTGACCTTTGGCGCCCCGATAATCCCTGACGTGCCCACCCGGGAACTCGTCAGCCGCTTGGAACAAACCATTGCGGCTCTGGGCGATGAGGCCACGACGGACTGGTGGTCGGCCCAGCGTCGCGCCGCCCGTGGCACGACGCCGCCTCTTACAGGCCCCGACGCCTCAGCGTGGCGCAGGGCTTGGGCGCTCGGGCCGTCGCCTAAGGACAGCGCCCGGCGGCGTGCGCCGGTGGACGAAAGACGCTGGCCACCCAAGCCCTGACGCCTGTTTGTGCCTCAGTGGTGCTCGTAAAAATACGGGCCGGTGGCCTCCTCTGATGGTTGCGAGGCGGTCCCAACTGCGGCCATCCGGTTGCTCGCTGTAACTGCGGGACCGGCGGGCACGGAAGTCGTGCCAGGAACCGCTGTGGACGGCGCTTGTCGTGCGTCCGCAACGACCGGTTCATAGACTGCCGTCTCCCTCAGGTCGAGATAGGGCTCGTCCACGCTACGCGGCATATTGCCGCCGATCATGCCGCCCAAGAGGCCGGCACCCAAGCCGATGAGCAGGCTCCAAAAGGCGGCCCAATAACTCAGGTAATTGATCGAATAGACGATGCCGCTAACCGTGACTGTATTGGGAATGTGGCCGATAGCAAACGTGGGTATCACGACCACGCCAACTGCCATCACCACTAGGCCCCAGGTCGTAAGCCCGCTCACGCTACCAGCGCCGAGGCCACGGGCCCCCGAACTGATCGCGGCAACGAGGCCTGCCACGAAAATGCAAA
>DATKHZ010000391.1:0-4255 GCA_035509995.1 Acidimicrobiales bacterium
CCGGTCACGTACACCGCTACCGTCGTACCCCCTCCGAGCGGGGGCACCGTGGCGCTTACCGACAACGGTGCGGCGATGGCCGGCTGCGGTGCGTTGGTGCTGAACAGCGCGGGCGAGGCGACCTGCACGCTCACTTATTGGACCGGCGGGCCCCATGCGGTTCAGGCATTTTTCTCTGGGAACGGCGGCTATTCTCCGTCGACTTCGGGCTTTGATAGCGAGGTCGCGAATTTCCCACCGGCGGGTTACTGGCTCGCCACCACGCGCGGCCTTGTTTATGGCGCGGGCGGGGCTACGGCGCTCGGAGGCATCACGACTTCAGCTTCGACTGGGCCGGTGGTGGGTATCGCCGGCACTCCGACGGGGAAGGGTTATTGGTTGGTAACCGCCAACGGGACCGTCGCCTCATTTGGGAGCGCCAGCGCGCTTGGCGACCTACCGGACCTGGGGGTGAAGGCTAGAGACATAGTTGCGATAGCGCCGACCTTCGACGGCCGTGGTTACTGGCTCGTCGGGCGCGACGGGGGCCTGTTCGCTTTCGGGGATGCAACGTTCCACGGGTCGGTTCCCGGTCTCCACTTACATGTCTTCGACATCGTCGGGATGGTTTCCTCCCCGACTAGCGGCGGTTACCTGTTGGTAGGCTCTGACGGCGGCGTCTTCGCTTTCGGGGCAAGTCATTTCCATGGTTCGCTCCCGAGTATGAGGATCCATGTAAAAGGCATTCGCGCCATCCTGCCGTCTTCCAGCGGAGGCGGCTACGTCCTGGTCGGTGCCGACGGCGGGGCGTTCATCTTTGGTACCGGAGTCACCTTCAAGGGGTCGCTACCCGCGGAGGGGGTCAAGGTAAACGACATCGTCGGGATCGCCCTTACCCCGGACAATGACGGGTATTACATGGCTGCCAGCAACGGCTCGGTCTTCGGCTTCGGTGATGCAAAGCCTTGGCCGGTGCCGCCCGGGCTCCTGGCCAACTTGCCTGTCGCTGCAATCGCCGGCACTTAGCAGTACGGAAGGACACCACGCGCCTCACCTCGAGGGTTTTAGTGGCCACCGGGGCAGGTTGCGTACAGCCATCCATGCCAGAGCGGCTCCAGCCAATCCGTACGCGAGCGCTTGGGGAATGTGGTGCCGCTCGCCCGCTCGCACAGCTCGCCAGTGACAACCGAGCTGGTACGCAAGCAGTGGGCTGCAGAGAAGAAGGAAGATATTGTCGTACACCGCGGCGTGAACGTCGCCATGGAGAAGGTCGTGGGCCAAGCGAAGGCCTCCACACGCCGGGCAATCGAGGCCCATTAAGAACTTGACCGGGCAGACCGGCGCCCACGCTGGGGGATCGTCGGGGTCGACCGCCAACAGGTAAACGAGGCCCGCCGCAGCGATCGCCGCCTCGCCGAGGAGCACACGGTCGCGACTAATGATGAGCGGTGCCGCCACCCGCTCAGTCACGCAGCGGACGGCCCTGCTTGTCGCGGACGTTACCCGTCAGCATCATGATCCCGTCTATCAATGCCCAGACGCCGAGCCCACCACAGGTGAACAGCTGGGCCAAGGCGATACCGTTGTCGCCCAAGTACCACCGCCCTGCGCCTAAACCGCCCAGAAAGATCTGCAGCAAGCCCGCTACGATTTTCTGTTTGTCCGAAAAGGGTTCCCCGGTGACTGGATGGCGGCCGTAGGGCGCTGCCGGGTCGGTCATCTGTCCAAAGCCGGGCTGTCCGGCGTATGGCTGTCCGGGGTAGGGTTGTCCGGGGTAGGGCTGTCCGAAACCGGGCTGTCCAGAAGCCGGCTGTCCAGAAGCCGGCTGTCCGGGATATGGCTGTCCGGGGGGGCTGGGGTTCGGCTGGCCAGCGGTCCCCCACGGGGGGCCCACCGGAGGCTCGGATGAACTCATTGCTACACCTTTGCAGGTCGGGGACGCCCGTGAGCCCAGATTCCTGTAAAGGGCCCAACTTTTAGCGCCGAGCCCCCATTCAACGAGGTCCGGCAGGTACCGTGACACAGGATGACGAACGAAGGGAACCTTCAGGTATCACGGTCGGGCCCGGCAAGGATATTTGGTTTACGAACTACAGCGGCAACTCGATTGGCGGATTAGTGAGGCGCGTGGCAGTAAAGCAAGGTGGCTCGGTCCCTCGCACGAAACTCCGTTCCACGGCGTCGTGGTCCGGCAAATAACCGATGCTTTGGTAAATGGCATTGGAAGTGGGGTTTGCCACTGTCCGTGTACAAGACGACTTGTGCCGCTCCGGCGTCGAGAGCCGCTTGCGTCGCGTGCGCGGTTACAGCTGCGCCGTACCGCGCCGGCGGTGCTCCGGAGGTGTGTACACCGGCCCAACTCGCGCCAGTCCGGCGACGATACTGCGGGCGGGTGCGGGCGGCGATCATGCGGGCGCGGCGGGGAGTGCGGTCGGCGATGAGCGTGCCAGCAGCAGTCCACGGCCAGGCAAGACGAGGCCACTGCGGACTGGGACGCGCATGGCCCCGAAGGGACAAGAGCGGCGCCCCACGGACACCGTGACAACCCGGTCAACACTCTTGGGGAGATCCCCCCAAGACCGCGCTCCCAGGGCCGCGCAGGTGTGCCTGTAAAATACCTAGCTATGACACCACGACGGGTGCGCCCCGTGTCCCTAGCATTTGCAACTCTGGCTGTAGTCGGCGCCGGCCTTGCCAGCCCAATAGGCGTCGCGTCCGCCACGCCCTCAAGGGTCGGCGCGACCGCCAAAGCCGTGCCGCAAGTTGAAGATTGCGGGATGGGTAAGAACCTCGTGAAGCCGAAGACATTGGTTCTGGCGTGTGCGGACGCCAACGGGCAGGCTGTCAGCCTCGTCTGGACGAAATGGGGTTCGACCACCGCGAGGGCTACCGGGGTTTACACGTGGAACCTCTGCAAACCCTATTGTGCGGCCAGCAACAAGTGGGGCCGTACGTCAGCTGACTTCGGGCTCGGCGACCCCGTGCACGCGCGGCGAGGATGGCTTTTTGAGGAACTTACGGTCCACATCACGGGGGCAAATTGGCATGAGGCCCGGACCTGGACACTAAGCGAGAAGCCGATCCCTAGCTAAAGCGCTGAACCCTGCCCAGTGGCGCGAGCGGTCACGGCAGCCACCATGGCCTTGAGATGTGGTTGCCAGCATCTCGTTTTTCCGGTTCGCAATTCGTCGTGGGTAAGGGACCGCCAAATGGGAAGAATCTCGGTATGGCCGGGATGGGGGGTTTATTGGCGGGGTGGCCCTATAGTTCATGGGTCAGCCCTCGGCGGTGTTCCAAAGTAGCTGCGCCTCCAAGGTGGGAGTGGCGGTGTACTCGTGATCGCTGCCGGTTTGCAGAGCCAAAGGCCCGGATCGTCGACGGTAGGTACAGCCAGTCGGACCGGCGGAGGTGCGAGACGCGTCAGCGCGTCCACGAGGGCGAGTAATCGTTCCTTGCGTCCACGTGGGACGGATGTTGACAAACGTCGCCCGATAAGGCGATCTACGACCTGCCGCGCCCAAAATCTCAGTTTGCGTATGACCGACGCAACCTGACGCAAAGCCTCTGCCCTGAGTGAGATAAAGGCCGCGTACCTGGCGGGGTCCACGTTGGCCGAAGTACGCCCTGGTAGCCTTCGTTCGACCTGTCCCGAGCGGGTTTGGGGCCAGGGGTTGGCTCGTTCAGGATCGGTGGGAGGGTGCAGGTGGCTTCGGTCGAGCAGGCGCCGTCACAAGTTGCCAGCAAGGCCGATAACGGTCCTGTAGTTGTCCCCGGACGGCGCGGGTTGGGCGCGCCGTTTTGGCGACTTTGGTGCGCGGCCGGCATCTCAGGCAGCGGCGACGGGCTGGTCACGGTCGCAATACCGCTATTGACCGTGGCACTTACACGCAATCCGCTGATCATTGCCGGCGCAACTGCCGCAAATCGAGCGGCGGCTGCAGTTGCGGCGCTGCCTGCCGGTCTTATAGCCGACCGAGTGGACCGGCGCAGGCTGATGGTTGCTTGCAACCTTGTGGCGGGCGCCGCGCTGATGGCGCTGGTCGTCGCCATGACTCTGGGTTCGGCAGACCTCATCATTGCGTACCTGGTCGCGATCATCCTGGCGCCCTGCGATGTCACCTTCACCCTCGCCATGCAGGCGTCCGTCCCGATGCTCGCGCCCCATCCGGACCAGCTCGGGGTGGCAAACGGGCGCCTGATGGCGGTCGAAGGAGCCGGGCAGCAGTTCATCGGGCCGGGGAGTGGCGGCTACCTGTTCGCCCTGGCACGGAGGCTG
>DATKHZ010000392.1:0-3563 GCA_035509995.1 Acidimicrobiales bacterium
CCTCGAGCCACTCTCAACCCCCTGATCCGGCTGCGCACCACGTCTTCTAGGTCTACGTCTTGCTTCATTGGCAAGAGAATATGCGGTAGAGGCATCTCCCTCTGGATGGTGGCTCTCAGCATTCGGGCCCAGAACCCGAAGGTCTCAAAAGGGGGAGCTTCTCGGGACCAAGTCCCGGAAGATCAGAAATTGAGCAAGCGCCCTATGCAGTGCATATGCAGGGCGCGCTGACCGGCCATTTCATCGGGTCTGTAACTCGAAGGGTGCGTTATGGCTCTGACGCCCCGCCACTCAAGAACTTGGAGGCCAGGGCCGACTCGAGAGGGTCGGCCCATCTCCTCTCCTAAGTCGATGACAGCGCATTGACAGCTCGACGGCGGTGGTGAGCGACGTTGAACATCGAGCCAACCGGCCACTTCTCTCCTCTTACTTGCGCAAGCGGTATTCGGCGTCGCTCCGGGTGACGAGAAACAGTGGCTGGAGTGGAAGCGGTGCCCCAACTGACGAACAAGGAGGGGCCAAGCCACTGCACGAGGTTCATCTTGCGGCGGCCAACGGCCCCGACCCGGGTGGCGTCCCAGGTGGTCGGTGGGGTGCGCTGACTTGGTGCTCGGGATCGAGCCGGGCGGCGCCCCTCTGGAGACGCTCCCGGTTGATCCGGCCGACCTGGATGCAGGTCTCCATCATCGACGGCGAATGGCGGTTGCGTCCGGGCCAGAAAGGTTGCTGGAAGAATTGCGGAAACGTCTAAGTAGTGTCGAAAACTCTGAAACCGCTTACTTGACCGGAGGGCTGCGATGACGGGAACCAGCTCACGCGCTGTCCGTTTCGACCGGTATGGGGATCGAAGCGTCCTGTACGTCACTGACGTGCCAATTCCGACACCTGAGGCTGGTGAGGTCGTGGTCGAGGTCAAGGCGGCAGGCATCAACCCGGGCGAGGCGGCCATTAGGGAGGGAGCTCTTCGTGAGCGGTTTCCAGCGTCGTTCCCCTCCGGCCAGGGCAGTGATCTCGCCGGGGTCGTATCCGCCGTCGGGAGCGGTGTTGATGTATTCGGCGTCGGTGATCCCGTCTTGGGGTTCTCGTTCCGTCGCTCGAGTCAGGCGACCTACGTCTCGGTGCCGACGACCCAACTGATTCACAAACCGCCAGAACTCAATTGGGAGGTGGCTGGGTCGCTTTACGTCGTCGGGTGCACCGCCTACGCAGCGGTGCGCGCCGTCGACGCCAAGAAGGGCGAGACGATTGCTGTCTCGGCGGCAGCGGGCGGAGTCGGGACGTTGGTGGTCCAGCTATTGGCGTTACGTCAGTCGCGGGTCCTTGGAATCGCATCCGAGGCGAATGCCGACTGGCTTCGTTCTCACGCCGCCATCCCCGTCCCGTACGGCGACGGGTTGGCAGAGCGCCTGCGCGAGGCGGCCGGTGGGCAGATCGATGGGTTCATCGATCTCTTCGGGCCCGAATATCTCGACCTCGCCGTCGCTCTTGGTGTTCCGCTGGACCGGATCGAGACGATTGCTTCGTTCGCCAAGGCCCAGGAACTCGGCGTCAAGGCGGAGGGCAGCGGCTCTGCCTCCACACCCGAGGTGCTCACGGAGATGGCCAACCTCGTCGCTTCGGGTGCCATCACGGTTCCGATCGCAGCGACGTATCCCCTCGAGCGGGTGGCCGACGCCTTTGCGGAGTTGGAGCAGCGCCACACCCGAGGGAAGATCGTTCTTATCCCTTGATGCATTCCTGAGATCCGGCAGAGCTGAGGAGTGGCTCGAAGCCAGCAGCAGCAGACGAAGGCGGAGGATGCCCCGGAATGGCACCTGACACACGGCGTGGTGCACAACCAAGCCGCTTGTGCACCGCAGGTCGGGTACGGGTTAACCGGTGACGGCGCTTTCGGTCGCCCCGGCGTAAATCTCCGCTGCTCGCCAGCAGTACCAGGCCGCGACAGACCGGTACGGACGAAAGGGCTCGCCCAGGACCGACAATTGCTTCGGCGCCGGCATCGGGACACCCCAGGCCAACCCGTAGCCCTTCCGGACGCCCAGATCACCCGCGGGCCACACATCGATGCGGCGGAGCTGGAACAAAAGGAACATCTGAGCCGTCCACTCCCCAATGCCCCGCACGGCCGTCAACTGGGAGACGACCTCGTCGTCAGGCTCGCGCGCCAGCCGGTGCGGGTCGAGGACGACGGTTCCGTCGAGGACCTTGGCAGACAGATCCCTCAGCGATGCGGTCTTGTTGGCCGAGAGGCCGGCGGCGCGCATCTTCTCGTCGGCCAGAGAGAGGACGGCCTCGGGCTCCACCCGCTCGTCGAGGGCGGTGATCAGTCGCCCGTGTATGGCCGCCGCTGCCCTGCCCGCCAGCTGCTGGTACACGATCGACTGCACGAGGGTGGCGAAATGTGTGTCCTTTTGTTTCCTCAGCCGCATCGGGCCTGCCACCGCCACTAGGGAGGCCATTACCGGGTCGCGCGCGGCCAGGACTGCAGCAGCTGCCGGGTAACTCGTTCGCCGGCTCATGGGGATCGACCCAGCGTTTTGAAAGTCATGCTGATTCGCCCTAACCCACGACAAGTCCGCGTACAATACTCACCCTGCCGTCACGCAGTGCGAGTACATCCATGCCGCGGATGACAGGGTTACCGGGAGGGCCGAACCGCCAAGGCTGGGCGGCGGTGTCCGGACCGACGTAGATTGGCCCGTCCTCCTCTAACACGAAGTCCGGTGGTGCGCCGTCAAGGATTTGCTGGACGCGGTCGCTGAAGGCTTCTCGCCCCACGACGTCGGCTTGCGAGTCCAGGAACCTCAGATCTTCGACGTACGCCTGGTCGATCGCCGCCCGGCGCTTCTCAGGGTCCCGCTCAGACGTGACCTCATGCTGAATACGAAGTAGCTCGTTCGCTTCCATGCTGGCTCCTTTCAGTCGGTTGCCAAGGGGCGATATCTGTTTACCGCTAAACGTCATCCTCTTCCCTTCCGCGGAGGGAAGGTCAAGAGCGGATAGGCGTTTGACTCTCACACAGGGGGAGACCCAGAATTCGGGCGTGACCTCCACCCTCGCCATTGGCGACTTCTCTAGGGCCACATTCCTGAGCGTGAGGATGCTTCGCCACTACCACGAGGTCGGCCTCTTGCAGCCGGTCGACGTCGATGTGGACAGTGGATACCGGCGCTATGCGCCAGAGCAGATCGTCACGGCGCAGGTCATCCGCCGCTTCCGCGACCTGGAGATGCCGCTCGAGGACATCCAGATTGTGCTCAGCGCTCCCGACGTCGAGACCCGCAACCGGGTGATCGCCGACCACGTGGCGCGTCTCGAGGCCAACCTTGCTCAGACCCAGCAAACGGTCGCATCCCTGCGAGGTCTACTGGACCGGCCCCAAGACACCAGCCTTGCGATTGAACACCGTTATGTCGCCGCCACGCCCGCCGCTCTCATCACGGACATTGTTGACACGGCCCACGTTGTGGCCTGGTACCGAGGAGCCATGGGCGAAGTGGCCGCTACGCTGTCGGCCCAGGACATCACCCCCACCGGGCCTCTCGGGGGCGTCTTCGACACCG